>JBEBTQ010000064.1:0-11906 GCA_040393685.1 Advenella kashmirensis
TATGGCAGCGGCGCGATACACACGTTTTCGCATGCACCTGAAGCACTCCGGCAAACGCGTACCGCCAGCGGGAGAGTTGCAGGGCAATTTGTCCCGGTTGCTGGTTTCAATCATGTTTCCACTAGGATGGGCGCTATATTTACGCGATCGCCGGCACAGCGCCTGAGCGCGTCACGGGGTGAGGATGGTCGCCGGATGAGTGGTCGCAGAATGAGTGGTGACCGGATGAATAGTGGCCAGATAAGTCATGGCCGGCTGATTATCGGTTAGATCAGTGCAATAGCGGCCAGATCAATGTAAAGTCCCGGATGGCGGTAAAACAGTTGGTGCCGGAGGGACGGGCGGTTCCTCATCATCCTCTTCTTCGTCATCTTCCACCAGCTCGCCCGGCTCTGGCTCTTTCATGCCGAAGGGCAGCATTTCCTCCAGGTCATCACCCCATTCAACTTCCTCGCCTTCAAAATCGATGCGTACGAACCTTGCGTTTTCGATATCGGTTATCTGAATTCCCCAAAGAAATTCGCAGGCGTAGATTTCGTCTTCGGGATTTTCCAGATCACTGGATTCGCTGACCAGTCTGGAGCCGGGCCCGCCCATTTCGAGTGTGACAATATCTTCAGGGTTTTCATCTGCAATATCCAGAGGCACACCGAAGGCGACCCATTCCAGTCCATCTTCTGTCGTATCAATTTCGGCAATGACAGGCTTTCCCAGATAGGCGGTCAGCGCCTCTGCGGTTTTCTTCAGCAGGGCGATTTCATGTTCGGTAAAAGTGGGTTCAGGTGCAAAGCTCATGGCAGGCGTCCGTTTTCTGGTCTTATTGTTATTGTAGCCGTCCTCAGGCGGCACGCAGCAGGTTTATTTCATACAATGCTTATTTGAATTTTTTGCAAGCAAAACTGACTATGGCCCAGTACGTATATACGATGAATCGAGTCGGCAAAATCGTGCCGCCGAAACGGCAGATTCTGCGCGATATTTCGCTGTCTTTTTTTCCGGGCGCCAAGATCGGCGTTCTCGGCCTGAATGGCTCCGGTAAATCCACCCTGTTGAAAATCATGGCCGGGATCGATAAGGATATCGAAGGCGAAGCCATTCCCATGCCCAGCCTGAAAATCGGTTACCTCCCGCAGGAACCCGAGCTGGATCCTGAACACACGGTAAGACAGGCAGTGGAAGCTGGCCTGGGTGAGGTTTTTGCAGCGCGCCAGCGCCTTGAAGAAGTGTATGCCGAATACGCAGAACCCGATGCTGACTTTGACAAGCTGGCTGCCGAACAGGCAGAGCTGGAAGCCGTCATCGCAGCGGCCGCATCCAGTGGTGCAGACGATATCGGTACGCAAATGGAAATTGCGGCGGATGCCTTGCGCCTGCCTCCATGGGATGCCGTTGTTGGCAAACTGTCTGGTGGTGAAAAGCGTCGTGTTGCGCTATGCCGTCTGCTGCTGTCCAAGCCTGACATGCTGTTGCTGGATGAGCCCACCAACCACCTGGATGCAGAAAGCGTTGAGTGGCTTGAACAGTTCCTGCAGAAGTTCCCGGGCACAGTTGTGGGCGTGACACACGATCGCTATTTCCTGGATAACGCGGCAGAGTGGATTCTTGAACTGGACCGGGGCCATGGCATTCCCTGGAAAGGCAACTACAGTTCCTGGCTTGAGCAGAAGGAAGCACGTCTGGAGCAGGAAGAGGCGACCGAATCGGCACGTCAGAAAACCATTCGCAAGGAGCTGGAATGGGTGCGGCAGAATCCCAAGGGACGCCAGGCCAAATCCAAAGCCCGTCTGGCCCGTTTCGAGGAACTGTCTTCACACGAATATCAGAAGCGTAACGAAACCCAGGAAATCTTTATTCCTGTGGCCGATAGGCTGGGTAACGAAGTCATTGAGTTCGTCAATGTGAGCAAGGCTTTCGGCGATCGACTGCTTATTGATGATCTGAGCTTCAAAGTGCCACCAGGTGCGATTGTAGGGATTATTGGTCCTAACGGAGCGGGTAAGTCTACGCTCTTTCGGATGATTGCCGGACAGGAGAAACCCGATTCCGGTGAAGTCAAAGTCGGGCAGACTGCCAATATTTCATTTGTGGATCAGTCACGTGAAACACTGGCCAATGATCAATCGGTCTTTGATTTCATTTCCCAGGGTTCAGATCTGCTTAACGTTGGCCGTTTCGAAATTCCTGCGCGTGCCTATCTGGGACGTTTCAATTTCAAAGGATCGGATCAGACCAAACTGGTAGGGCAACTCTCTGGTGGTGAACGAGGTCGTCTGCATATGGCAAAGACCCTCATCAAGGGCGGTAATGTTCTGCTGCTGGATGAACCCTCAAACGACCTGGATGTGGAAACGCTGCGTGCGCTGGAAGATGCATTGCTGGAGTTTGCCGGCACGGTGATGGTCATCAGCCATGATCGCTGGTTCCTGGATCGGATCGCTACGCATATTCTGGCCTTTGAAGGCGATTCGCGCGTGGTGTTCTTTGATGGCAATTATCAGGAATACGAAGCAGACAAGAAAAAACGTCTGGGCGAAGACGGCGCCAAACCACGCCGTATTCGCTATAAGGCTCTCAAATAAGGCACTCTAATAGAAATATCCCGCCGACGCTCTGGTGACGTTGCATTTTGTCCACGAGCGTCTGGCTGTTTATTTCAGTTGATATCATTTCGTTTGTAATATGCCTTCTCTGTAACAAAGCTGCAGCCAATTCTTGGCCTGAAGAAGCGTTACGGGGTATAGTGGTATTAAAGATCACTTTATTACACACTTAATATTAAACACTCAGGAGCGCAATATGAAAACGAATATCGTAGCCAAGAGCATTGTTGCCGGTACCCTTGCCATTACACTGGCCGGTTGTGGCGGTATGACGCAGCGTGACCGTAACACCGTAGGTGGTGCCGCTATCGGTGGTGTTGCAGGTTCTCTGCTGACCAGTGGTGGTACAGTCGGTACGCTGGGCGGCGCAGCCATCGGCGGCGTAATTGGTAATCAGGTAGGCGGTGGTCACCGTCGATAATTTCGTCGGTTCATAAACAAGTCCTGTTCCGGCTGCTAAACAGCAGAACAGCAAAAAAAGAGTCATCATAAAAAGATGACTCTTTTTTTTGTGTATTATGTTTTAAATCCGTTATAAGAAGGTTCTCTGGCAGAAGAATCCTCGATTTATAGGCGTTCGGAATCAAGTCTCTTTTCGGAAGAGCCGATATTTCGATTGTGATATGCGGGAAAATCTTTTACGCACACCGGATTTTTCGCCGGGCGCATTGCGGGTAACGCTGACCCCAGTGAAACACCTGTCCTTTGAGAGAAGCTCTAGCTCTTGAAGAAGTTCAGGGCTTAGAAGAAAGTTCAGGCCATTGAAAAAAACCGATCCTTGAAAAAAGGCCTGGTCCCGGACCAGGCCTAATGTCTATCAGCCGACTTTGGCGACGGGATCCTTGTTGGAATCCTGTGGCATTTCGATCTTCACTTCCAGCACTTCCAGGTTGCCATGCTTGTCAACGTTGACTTTCAGATCTTCTTCGTTGATTTTAATGTACTTGGAAATGACTTCAATCAGGTCTTTTTGCAGTTGCGGCAGGAAATCGGGCGCGCTGGCGGCTCCTTCCTGACGCTCATGCGTGATGATCAGCTGAAGACGTTCTTTGGCAAGGCTGGCCGAGGATTTCTTTTCGCCGAGTAGAAATTTCAGGAAGGACATATTACTTGCCTCCGAAAAGTCGTTTGAAGAAGCCTGGCTTGTTGTAATCAGTAAAGCGCAAGGGCTTTTCTTCGCCCAGATAGCGTGCCACGATGTCCTGGTAGGCCTCGGATACGTCTGAATCCTTCAGATGGATGGCGGGCACACCAGAGTTGGACGCCTGCAGCACTGATTCGGATTCCGGTACAACGCCGATCAATTTGATGCGAAGAATATCTTCAATATCTTTGAGAGACAGCATTTCGCCGTCTTCTACACGTTTGGGATTGTAGCGGGTAAGAACCAGGAATTCCTTGACGGCTTCTTCGCTGGATTCGGCACGACGTGATTTGGAAGAAAGGATACCCAGGATACGGTCAGAATCCCGAACAGAGGAGACCTCTGGGTTGGTTACAACCAGCGCGTCATCGGCGAAATAGGCGGCCATGAGTGCGCCGGTTTCGATACCGGCAGGTGAATCACATACGATATATTCAAAACCCATGCCCTTAAGGTCTTCCAGGACTTTTGCCACGCCTTCGCGCGTCAGCGCGTCTTTGTCCCGTGTTTGCGAAGCAGGCAGGATGAACAGGTTTTCGAGCTGTTTGTCTTTGATCAGGGCCTGATTCAGTGTGGCTTCACCCTGAATGACATTGACGAAGTCATAAACGACGCGGCGTTCGCAGCCCATGATGAGGTCGAGATTACGCAGACCGACGTCAAAATCGATCACGACCGTCTTGTGGCCACGCATGGCAAGACCGGATGAAAAACTGGCGCTAGTCGTGGTTTTGCCCACGCCGCCTTTACCTGAAGTTACCACAATGATGCGAGTCATGTAAGGTTATTCCTATCTGTACGTATGGCTGTAAGTGCCGATATCTTAACGCATATCGGTATGAATTTCTCTTAAAAAACGTTACGGTAGTTAGCGCTAGCCCTGAGCGCTGCTGTCGCCGGGAATGAATTTCAGCGTATCATCATCCAGCTCAATAATGACTGGTTTTTTATTGAGTGCCGGTTCGATATCGGCATCAATCACACGGTAAATGCCGGCGATGGCCAGCAGTTCCGCATCCAGATGAGAGGTAAAGATGCGGGCAGAGGCATTGCCTCTTGCACCGGCAATGGCCTTGCCGCGCAGCGGGCCGTAAACGTGGATATTGCCGTCGGCAATCACTTCTGCACCCCGGCTGACTACGCCGATCACAATCAGATCGCTATTTCGTGCATAAACCCGCTGACCGGAACGCAACTGCCGCGCCAACACCATTGTTGGGACCGGTACCGGCACTTCGCGGATGGTTTCGCGCACGATAGGCTCGGCGGGTTTCGCAGGCGTGCGCGCTGCCGGTGCCTTGGATTGCGTACCGGTTTGCTTTGCCTGTGCGCCTTGCTGCGTGGCAGGCTGTCCAGAAGCGTTGTTCTGCGACGCCGAAGTATTGGATGCCTCTGCCGGTTTGCCAGCCTTGTTCTCGGCCGGTGTCTCTTTTTCCGTAGCCGACGCGACGGTACGAACACTGGCCGCGGGGGCCAGCTTCACGGCGTCGGGAACCGGTTCGGTCAGCACTGCCGGTTCCGGCGGCTGACGCGTATTCAGGGTGGAAATTTCAACCTTGCACAGACCTGCCTGGCGGGCACTGTCAATCACCGCGCCATCGGGACCCATCACGCCAATCACGGGCAGTTTGTGTTTTGCCAGAATGCCGACCAGTTCCGTCCAGTTCGGCGACTCCTGCAGGTTGCTTGCATCCAGGACGACGGGTTCATGTTCGAACAGACTGCCGGCTTCGGCCATTTTCTGTTCCAGCGCCTGCTGCAATGCTGCCGTTTCGGCGCTTTTCAGCTCGATACGGACAACAAAAAGCGAGGCGCTTTTGAATTCAAGGGCAGAGGAGGAGGATTTGGAAGCCACGTTTCAATTCACTTTAAATAAATCAGGACCATGAATCTCGCAGGGTAACACAACGGTTGAGTACCGGGTTTTCCGGCGTTGAATCTTTCGAATCCGCCGCGAAATAGCCCAGTCGCTCAAATTGCCAGCGGGCCCCTGGCTCTGCGATAAAGCCCGGCTCCAGCCACGCATTGACGCGCTGCACAGAATCGGGATTCAGAAAATCCAGGAAATTCTTCTCGCCGCTATCGGGGGAGGGGTCGGTAAAGAGCCGATCGTAAAGCATCACCGTGGCTGAGACCGCATCAGGTACGCTGATCCATGTGATATTGCCCTTGACCTTGACGCTGTCTGCGCCGGGTGTGCCACTTTTGGTATCGGGCAGGTATTCGGCATAGACTTCAGTCACATTGCCGTCGTCATCCTTTTTGAATCCGGTGCATTTGACCACGTAGGCGTACTTTAGCCTGACCGTGTTGCCAGGGAACAGACGGAAGTATTTTTTGGGCGGATCCTCACGGAAATCGTCGCGTTCAATCCAGAGCTCGCGGGAAAAAGGAAATTCGCGTCTGCCGGCGTCCGCATCATGCGGGTTGCGTGGCGCGCTGCACAATTCACTCTGGCCTTCAGGATAATTGGTAATGATCAGCCTGATGGGGTCGAGCACCGCCACGCGGCGTTCGGCTATTGGATCCAGATCGTCGCGCAGTGCCTGTTCCAGCAGACTGTAGTCGATACGGGAATCGGATTTGGACACACCCAGACGGTCGCAGAAAAGACGCAGCGAGGCTGGTGTATAGCCACGGCGACGCAGTCCGGCCAGCGTCGGCATACGCGGATCATCCCATCCTGTAACATGGCCTTCTTTGACCAGTTGCAGCAGCTTGCGTTTGCTGGTGACCACATGCTTCAGATTCAGTCGGGCAAATTCATACTGACGGGGCAGGGGATCACGTAACTGACCGAGTTCCACAAGGCGTGCCAGCAGCCAGTCATAAAACGGGCGCTGGTCTTCAAATTCCAGCGTGCAGAAACTATGTGTAATGCCCTCGAGCGCATCCTCAATGGGATGGGCATAGGTGTACATGGGATAAATGCACCAGTCATTCCCTGTCCGATGATGGGGCGCATGACGGATGCGGTACAGCACGGGATCGCGCATATTGATATTGGGCGATGCCATATCCACTTTGGCGCGCAGGGCCAGACTGCCGTCCGGGTGATTGCCTTCTTTCATCTCGCGCAGCAGTTTCAGTGATTCTTCAGGCGCGCGGTCACGCCAGGGCGAGTTCACCCCCGGAGAGGTCAGTGTTCCACGGTTAGTACGGATCTGTTCCGGCGTCTGTTCGTCTACATACGCATAGCCACCGTTGATGAGCGCTTCGGCAAAGTCATACATATAGCCGAAATAGCTGCTGGCGAAATAGCGGTTTTCCTGATTGCTGACACCACGTGTGCTGAACCCCAGCCATTCGACGGTTTCATCGATGGCGTCCACATATTCCTGTTCTTCTTTCTCGGGATTGGTATCGTCAAATCGTAAATGACAGACGCCACCATAATCACGCGCCAGGCCGAAGTTCAGACAAATGCTTTTGGCATGGCCGATATGCAGATAGCCATTGGGCTCGGGCGGAAAACGGGTGCGAATACGCGCAGGATCCTTGGGCGCATTCTGCTGCACCGATGCAGGACCGGGTTCTCCGGCCCATTTTTTGGACTGGTAACGGTCATTGCTCAGGTCGTTTTCGATGATGGTGCGCAGGAAATTGGCGGCGGGAATCTCTGGTGTCGTGGCGGACATATTTTAAAATTTCAGTAAAACTACAATATCGTCCATTTTGCCATGTTCAGCGGTTAGACTCATGAGAATCGCTCAACTGCCCCGAAATTTAAACCGCTATTACGTATGTGGGATATTTCTTCTTTACAGCTGGCGAAACTGCAGTTTTTCAGTTCGCTTTCATTTTTCTCGGTATTCGGTCTGTGCACGGTTGCGCTGGGCTGGTTGCTGCTGTTTGCCAAATGCATGACGCATGGCAGGCAGGAGGACGGCCACTGGATGGAACTTTACCGATTCTGGGTGCGCATTTTTGCCCTGACCATGACAGTAACCCTGCTGGGCATGGTTTACCTGCTGATACAGGCGGGTTCGCTCTGGCCCAGTCTCTTTGTACGGCTGGGCTCAGTCACCGGGCCGCTGATCGTCCTGCTAGCGGCGCTCACATTTACCATCAAACTGTTCGTGATTGATGTCATGCTCTATCGGCAGGGCTCGCTCGCGTCCTGGCTCCATAGCGCGTTCGTGGCGCTCGCTGCTGTGGGTTTGACGGCAATTTCGGTATTGCTGATCTGGTTCCAGAGCTGGCTGAACTTTCCCGCGGGTCTGGAAAGTGGTGCGATGCCCCTGGTTGTGAACGACTGGCTTGCCCTGGCGCTACATCCGCAGGCCTGGCCGCGGATGCTATTTATGACGGCACTGGCCGGCCTGACCATGGGTTCGCTGATGATATCCATCAGTGCCAGCGAGGCCCTGGACAAACCGTTGAACCGGGCCGAAAATCTGGGCTTCTGGCTGGGCAGTATTCTGACCTTCGCAGCGCTGGCTGTCTCTGTTGTGAGCGGCTACCTGTTTCATGCAGATTTTTTCCGTAAGCCGCAGGCTCTGCCGCTGCCCGCGCAATGGGCAGTGAAGCTCGGGGTTGTGCTGCTTGTGCTGCTGGCCATTGTCTGCCTGGCCCAGTGGCTTTGGTATCTGGCGCGACGCAGTGATTTTGGTCGTTTGCCCCGTCCCATGCTGCAAGTGATGGTGTGGATGGGGCCGGCGGGCTGGCTGGTTGTGTGTCTGACGCTGATTCTCCTGTCATTGCGCGATGGGCAGTTCTTTGTACACCAGGCAATTACGTTTGCCGAAGCGTTCAGTGAGCCGGATCTGCTGGTGGTTGCCGCAGTGACGCTGGCTCAGTGGCTGGTATTGGCATCCATTCTGGCAAGCTTTGTCTTTCTTGCCCAGCGCGCAGCCCGATATGGCGTGGTTCCAGTTCGTAAAATCCGGAGGACGGCATGATCGATACGCTTGCCGGTTCGCTGGGACTTAACAGTTATGATCCGGGATTCTGGATGCCACTGCTGTGTTTTGTGGTTTTTCTGGGCGTCTGTGTGGCAGGAGCCGTTCTGGATGGAGTAGACCTGGGGGTAGGTATGCTTATCCCCTTTGCGCCGCCCGAGCACCGGGCTCGGATGTTTACCTTCCTGGGTCCCTGGCGCGATCTGAATGTGTTCTGGATATTTCTGGGTTGTGGCATTCTGCTGTCGGCATTTCCCAAAGCATGGGCCTATGTGAGTGCCGCACTTTATCTGCCGCTCATGCTGCTGGCTGCGGGTTGTCTGCTGCGAGGTGTTGCATATGAATTCAGGCTGCGCGCACAGGAGGCCCGACGGGGCGCCTTCACTGCTGCCTTTGCACTGGGGTCATTACTGACAGCACTGGGTCAGGGATTGGTACTGGGCCGCCTGTCGGTTAGCTTCAGTTCCGAAACCGGAAGTCAGTGGTTCGCCTTTTTCATTGCCGCCTGCGTGGTGGCGACCTTCATCCTTCTTGGCGCAACCTGGCTCCTGATGCGTGTCGATGATGAATTGCATCAGCGCGCCAGGGGCTGGGTGCGTCGCGCATCCCGCCTGACAGCGGCAGGCGTTGTCGCGGTGTCAGTCGCGCTGGGTATGGTCAACGGTGGCGTCTTTTTCAAATGGACTGAGACCACCCGGCTGCCGGTGGTGCTCCTGTGCTGGCTGGCACTGCTTGCCATGTTTGTCGTGATCGAACTGGTCGTCAGAAAAGTGCAGCACATTCGCATTCTGATCTGGATGCCGTTCATTCTCACCGTTCTGATTGTCCTAAGCATGATTGCCGGACTTGTCTTCAGCATTTTCCCATTCTTTGTTCTGGATGAACTGACCATATGGGAAAGCGTGACGAGCCTTGGCACGACCCGTCTGCTGGTCGTGGCCTTTGCCTTTTTCCTGGTGGTTCTGCCTCTGGTGATGCTGTGGTACTACCGTGATCTGCTGGGCAAGGAACGCAAGGCCAAAGACGTCTCGTTTATGAAAAGGTCGGATTGACTGAAAGGGACGGATCGATCAGGACGGATCGATCAGCGGCAGTTTGACCGTCACCAGAAGGCCGCCGCTTTCACTGCTGCCCAGGGTGAACTCACCGTTGTGTGCGCTGGCAATGGTTTCTGCCAGCGACAGGCCCAGTCCGACGCTGCCGGTCATGGTACGCGCGGAATCAAGACGCGAAAATGCGCGCAAGGCCTCTGCCCGACGTTCCGGTGCAATGCCATCGCCATGGTCTGCCACAGACAGAATAGCGTGTTCAGACGTAAGTTGCAGTTCGACGTCCACAGGTGGTCGTCCGTGCTTGAGTGCATTGCTGATCAGATTATCCAGGTAACGCCCCAGAGAGAGCGTATCGGCGCTGATCCAGGCTTCGCCTTGCGGTAACGGATGCAGATGCACCGGACTGCCAGCGTCGTGCCAGGCTGCGACCCGCTCCTCCAGCCAGCTACGGATATTGAGCGGCTGAAATTTGTAGGTTGCCAGATCCGATCCTCGGACATAACTGATGAACTGGTCGATCATATCCTGCATTTCGTGCACGTCATTGCGCATGCCTTCCTTGAAGGCCATGTCATCAGTCAGTTCCACACGCAGACGCATGCGAGCCAGCGGGCTTTTCAGATCATGGGGCAGGCCGGCCAGCAGGGTCTGCTGCACGGCGCGGGATTCTTCCAATGCGTCCAGCATGGCATTGAAACGTTCGCCCAGCTGTCGGGTTTCCGTGGGACCGGCAGGCGTCACGCGTTCCGGCTTGCCCTGGGCCAGCTTGTCTGCTGCAAAAGCCAGGCGGGTCAGCGGGCGCGTAATATGCCAGGCGAAGCCGGCAGCCAGAATCAGCAACAGCCCCGTCAGACTCAGCCAGGCGATGGAGATCGCATGCATATTTGGGGGCTCAATGCGGTCCAGGGGAATGACCAGCCATTCGCGGATGAAGGTATTGCCGTCATCGTCGGGCTGCAGGGAGATGAACATGCGCGGTGTCGGGCCACGAGTCAGGCCGACACGTGTGCCGTCATCCAGCTCCATATTCAGGCGGCGAACGATTTTAAGGATGTCATCACTGGGTCCGTTACCCAGATAAGCGGGACGTTTCGGTGGCTTGGGGGCCGCCTTCTGTCTCGCTCGCTCTACCTCACGAGCCGCTTCAGGCACAGGCAGCGGGGCAGGGCCGTCGGGATTCTCCAGCGTACCACCACGATGTCGGCGATTGGCATAGGGATCGGCGCGGGAAAGCAGATACCAGCGCTTCTGGGAGGCCTCAATGATGAATTCGGCACGCCGGTTTTCGGGTATCTGGGAGACTGCAGAGCGTAAAGTGCGAATCGTCGTGGACAGGTAATTGACCACCACGTCTTCAAGAAATCGCTCTTTCAGGAAGTTGCTGACTGCGAAACTGCCAAGCTGCACCAGTATCACAGTTCCAAGAATGAAGAGGATCATCTGCAGCCGCAAGGAGCGCGGCCACAGCGAAGGTTTTATCATGCGTCAGGAGAGAAGCGGTAACCTATACCCCAAACGGTCTGGATCCAGCGTGGCTCTTTGGGGTCGTCTTCAACAGCGCGGCGCAGACGCAGGATGGCAATATCGATGGCTCGATCATTGCGTTCGCCTTCGTCATCGTCGCGGGCCAGGGCCAGCAGCCGTTCGCGTGAAAGCGGCTTGCCGGAATTCTTGACCAGGGCTTCAAGCAGGTTGATTTCACCGCCAGTGAGCTTGACCTGAACATTGTCCTTGAACAACTGACGGCGCGCCGGATCGAAGGTGAAGGGACCAAAATGAATAGGCGTTTCCTTGACCAGGGCAGACGCCCCTTTTTTGCGACGCAGCACGGTTTCGATTCGTGCCAGCAGTTCGCGTGGGTCAAAAGGTTTGCCAAGATAATCATCGGCACCCGATTCCAGACCGATAATCCGGTCTGCGGTCTCGTCTTTCGCGGTGAGCAGAATGACAGGAATATCTTCATTCTGGGCACGTAGCTTGCGGCAGGTTTCTACGCCATCTCCGCCCGGCAGCATGCGGTCAAGAACGATAAGATCAGGTGAGAATTTGGTAATGCGCTGCGTAATGTCGCTGGCGTCGGGCGCAAGCAGCGTATCGTAACCATGACGGTTGAGATATTCCGCGAGAAGCTGGCGCAGGGCAGGATCGTCATCGACGACGAGAATTTTTGTCAGTTGCTTGTCCATAGTGCCTCATCTTGCCAAAGGGT
>JBEBTQ010000065.1:0-11888 GCA_040393685.1 Advenella kashmirensis
TCGCTCCTGCGCAAGATTTTTCGGTACAGTCATAAAAATACAACATCGATCCGGATGATGTTCAGGAGTGCACCTTCAGTCCTCTCGCGGAATGCTTCCGATCGCCGAGCCCGCCACATCTGCTCCGACATTGCCCGAAAGCAGAAGCACATCGACATTCAGGGTGGAACGGCACAACGACGCTCATTCAATCACAATTGAATTACGAACGCGCCTTGCAGCTACCAGTAGTTCGCCCGCCACCATGCCGATAGGGCCAACTCCCTCCTGTACCAGCAGATCAGCGGCAGCACCATGTAACCAGACCGCGCCAGGTACGGCCTGGGAAGCTTCAATACTCTGTGCCAGGCATGCACCCAGCATGCCAGCCAGTACGTCGCCTGTACCTCCTGTGGCCAGTTCCGGGTTACCAGTTCTGTTGGTCTGGGTGTCGCCTGTCGGGGAGCAAATTACCGTCTTATTGCCTTTCAGAACGGTCCAGGCATCGTACTTTTTGCTGATGGCAACTGCCACCTTCGCACGAGCATCCTGCACCTGCCCCACGTCGCAATCCAGCAGTCTTGCCGCCTCCTGGGGATGGGGCGTCAGAATCAGCGGGCGATTGCGTTTGCCGGCGCCAATTTTCCCCTGCGCGAGCAGAGTCAGGCCATCTGCATCCAACACCAGCGGGACATTCATTGTTGCGCGGAAAAGCTGATAGAGCAGGCCCAGCGATTTCTCATCCAGCCCCATTCCAACACCGGCCACACATACGGTCATATCGCCCGCGCGAAGCAGATCTTCTGCCCGCTGCAGCATGAGCTCGGGATGCACGGGATCGACCGCGAATGGTGGTTCCTGTACGAAACCGATTTTGACTTTACCGGCACCCTGAAACAATGCGGCACGACCGGCAAGCAAGGCCGCACCTGTCATTCCTGGTGCACCGCCGATCACACCGACAGTGCCGAAAGTGCCTTTGTGACTGTCAGCCTCGCGCGGCCGACAAAGCGAGGGGAAATGTCGTCTTGCAAATTCAACTGTCATAGTGCTCCCTGATTTGAGCGCCAGTGCAACAGAACTATTTGCTGGCTGAACGCATGCGCTGGCGACTGTTGATGATGTGCATGCGCATGGCCGCGCGCGCACCATCGGCATCCTGAGCGGCAATCGCATTGAAGATCGCCTCATGTTCCATGTTCAGACGTTGCTGATACATGGCTTTTTCCTGATCAAAAATGGCCAGCCGGCTGCGCGGAATCGCGTGCTTTCCCAGCTGCCGAAGCAGATCAAGAAAATGGGTGTTGTGCGTAGATTTGGCAATCTGCTCATGAAACTGGAAATCGACATCGACGGAAATGTCCCGGGAAATGTCTTCCTTGACGAGCGCCCGCAAAATTCGCTCGAGATCGGCCAGCTGGTCATCGGTGCGACGTTGCGCAGCCAGCCCGGCGGCCTCGGACTCCAGACATGCCCGCACTTCCAGGACCGAAGCCAGATCTTCGGCGGTGCCCGGCGTCATGGTGCTGCGATCAAAAATCACATCCTTGACAGTGGGTTCCCGAACAAAGGTGCCAACGCCATGCCTTGTTTCCACCAGTCCCCTGGCCTGCAATTGAGAGATGGCTTCGCGAATAACGCTTCTGCTTACGCCAAAAGCTTCAACAAACTCCGATTCGGTCGGGAGTTTTCTGCCTACTTCCAGTCCGCCGGAATGAATTTTCTCGGTCAGCTGTTCGACCACTTCATCCGACAGGGTTCTGCCTCTTTTTTTAATTGGGCCAGTATTAATCAATGTGCGGCTGGGCATGGGTTCTGTGTTCACCTGAATGAGATACGGTTACGTTTCATGACAATAATGATTTTAAAACGTTTTCCCTCTGAAACGAGGGAAACGCCTTCGCTTGCCGGGAATGTTCCGGCCATGTTTTATACACTTGCGCCTTTTCCTGCCCTTATCTCAGACCCTAACTCAGGTAACCGGGGCGGGATTGAACAGCACCAGGGAATTATGCAGCCTGAGTTTTTCCGCACAGGACTGCTTGCGCCCGCTGGCAATATCAATCATCAGGTCGAACATTTGCTGCCCCACCTCTTCGATCGTTGCCTCTCCGGTAGCAATACTGCCGGCGTTCACATCCATAAGGTCGAACCAGCGCCGCGCCAGACTATCACGAGTGGCAACCTTGATGACAGGTACGGCAGCAAGGCCATATGGCGTTCCCCTGCCTGTGGTAAATACATGCAGATTCATACCTGCAGCCAGCTGAAGCGTACCACAGATGAAATCACTGGCCGGTGTCGCCAGAAAATTGAGTCCCTTCACGGTGGCGCGCTCGCCCGGCGAAATCACACCTGAAATCGGTGAGGTTCCGGACTTGACGATGGAGCCCATCGCCTTCTCAACAATATTGGAAAGTCCGCCGCGCTTGTTCCCCGGACTGGTATTCGCACTGCGGTCAGCGCCGCCGTGTTTCAAATACCCGTCATACCACTGCATTTCGCGAACCAGTGCCTGGGCAACCTCTGGCGTCTTTGCTCTCGCTGTCAGTTGCGCGATGCCATCGCGGACTTCTGTGACTTCAGAAAACATGACAGTCGCACCGGCACGCACCAGCAAATCCGTGGCATAGCCTACTGCGGGATTGGCCGTCACACCAGAGAACGCATCGCTGCCGCCACATTGCACACCCACCACCAGCGATGAGACCGGACAGGGTTCGCGCTTGCGTTCATTCAACTGCGCCAGACGTCTGGAAGCCTTCTGCATGATGGCATCAATCATGCTTTCAAAGCCGACATTTTCTTCATCCTGCAGCGTGACCAGATAGGGGTCGTCCTGCGCGATAGGAATGCTTCCTGCAGGAAACATTTTTGCCGGTTGCAGTTTTTCGCAGCCCAGACTCACCAGAAGCACCTGCCCGCCAAAATTGGGATTCAGACTCAGATTACGCAGGGTTCGAATGGGAATTTCCGCATTGGGCGCATCGATGGCAACGCCACAACCATAGCCATGTTCCAGATACACCACGTCGTCAACATTTGGATATCGTGGCAACAACTCCTCGCGGATTCGACGCACTGCAAATTCGACGACACCCGTGACGCACTGTACCGTGGCACTGATGGCCAGAATATTTCGCGTACCCACAGTGCCATCGGCATTGCGATAGCCATCAAAGGTAAGGCCGGTGAGCGGCTCGGCATCAGGCATCTTGCGCGTGGCCATTGGCAGTGCATTCAACCCTGGCGCGACTGGCATGCGCAATTTTCCTTCGTTGATCCAGTCTCCCGCGTTGATGTTTTCCAGCGCGTAACCAATGACCACGCCGTAACGGATCACTGCCTCATCGATTGCAATATCGCGCAACGCTACCTTATGACCCTGAGGGACGGCCTGCCGCAAGAGCAGGCCATCGCCAAATTGCGTACCTGCGGGCAGGCCGCCTTCATTGACGACAATGGCAACGTTATCATCCGGCGTAATCCGGATGTAAAGGGGATCGGATAATAAAGTTGTTTCCTGCTGCATGGTCTCCACCCAAAGATATTGTCATTACTCCGTTTGTCATTGATGACTGCGCCGTTATTTTTGCGCTGTTATTGCGGCACCAATTCTGACCGCGCGACTCACGATTTCATTCGCAATATCGCGCAGGCATTCTCGTGCAGCCTTCGTCAGGCTTCTTTTCCGTCATTTACTGGGGGCCGAGCTTTTCGATCAGAGCGGCAAGCGCTTTACTTTCGTCGGGTCTGAGATTTGTCAGCGGTGCGCGCACGCCACCTGCATCATGACCGACCAGTTTTGCACCCTCTTTGACAATACTCACGGCGTATCCCTTGCAGCGATTTCGTATGGCTGAATAAGGAATGAAGAATTCACTCAGCAACCTGTCTACCGTCGCCTGATCTCCCGCTACGATAGCACGATAAAAATCCATGGCGGCTTTTGGAATGAAATTGAACACAGCCGAGGAATAGACAGGAACGCCCAGTGCACGATAGGCAGCCGCATAGAACTCAGCCGTCGGCAACCCACCCAGATAGGAGAATCGATCTCCCAGTCGCTGACGGATGGTGACCATCAGTTCAATATCACCAATGCCATCCTTGTACCCGACCAGGTTCGGGCAGCGCTCGGCAAGTCTTTCCAGCTGATCTGCATTCAGTCTGCACAAGGAACGGTTATAGACAATAACGCCCAGCCCCACTGATTTGCATACCTGCTCGACATGCTGTGCCACCCCTTCCTGATCTGCTTCTGTCAGATAATGTGGCATCAGCAGCAAGCCCTGCGCTCCCTCTTTTTCAGCTCGTTGCGCATACTGGATTGCCAGTCGGGTACCTCCGCCTGCGCCGGCGATAATAGGAACCTTGCCCTGGCAGGTGTTCACAGCTGTACGAATGACCTCAGAGTATTCTTGTGGTTCCAGAGAAAAAAATTCGCCGGTTCCGCCCGCCGCAAACAACGCACTTGCCCCGTAAGGCGCCAGCCACTCAAGCCGACTCGCATAGCTGCCGGCATTGAAATTGCCGCCTTCATCAAAATCAGTGACGGGGAAGGAGAGCAGCCCTTCGCTGACGGTCTGTTTTAATTCCTGTGGATTCATGGGTTCCCTGTTAATTATTCATCAATTGGTAAAACATCGTCTGACGCACCTCGCAGTGCTGGCGCGCGAAACCGTGGGCAGTATGCAGAGACAAGCAAATATGCTTCATGTTGTATGACATCTTATTTCATTTGTTCATGTCAGACAAGTATTTCTGACTGCAAATTGAATTTACTCCACTCCTTCGGTTACCTTTCCTGGCCCGGTAAAGCATGTGATTTCGCGGGTTTGCGGCCGGTCGCCGCGCGCAGTCGTTTTATTTCAACTGTGTTCGACGTTGTGAATTCGCCGTTGCAAATATGACGCGAACCCAAAAATCAGCCAACCCTGTCATGTCTTCACAGTAAGATATCCGTCTACCGACAATCGTTCTCGCACATTTACGGCTCAGCTCAGGTTTCATGCTCAATCAGGAATTATTCCCCTTCGACGAATTTGCAATGGATACGGAAACGCAGCAGCGTATTCAGGAAGGCGTTCTTGCGCTTTGCGCCGAGCATCAGAAAGATGGACGCGGCGGCACCAGGCTATATCATCGCTTTCTGCCCTCCCCTGTCGGTCCAATGCTCGCCCTGGCCTCCGACAAAGGAGTGATTCTGCTAGAGTTTCTGGACACGCTGGACATGATTGCAGATGAAATCAAGGATCTGCGACATCGCTATGGATACGCTCTGAGTAATGGAGACCACCCTCATCTGGAGCAGGCCGCTCGACAGCTTGACGATTATTTCGCGGGAACAAGACAGGAATTTACACTGCCCCTGGACACGCCAGGCACGCCTTTTGATCTCGCGGTATGGGATCAGCTGCAGAGGATTCCTTTTGGCCGAACCTGCAGTTATGGAGACATTGCCAGGGAAATCGGCAATGGTGCCCATGCCCGTATCGTGGGGAGTGCCAATCATCGAAACCGCGTGAGTATTGTCATTCCCTGTCATCGCGTCATCGGTGCTAACGGCACACTGACCGGCTATGGCGGCGGACTCCCCAGAAAGCGCTGGCTTCTGGAATTTGAAAGTCTGCATGCGCGCAACGAAAAAAGCCCGAACGCCCGCCACGAATCTGTGCAGTCCGGGGCGAAGACAGCGCCGCTATGACAGATGAAATTGCAGCCATGTCGTATGAAACTACTGCCATGCTTCGTCGCGCATTAAGGCCTCTGCTTCAGGAATACAGTTTATGAATATGACATGGTTAAGCAGTGAAGTCGTATGGAATTCGCTGTGGGGCATTTACATTGTTGTGCTGGGTTCCTGGGTTGTGCTGCAAAAGCGCCCGCCTGTTTCCACGCTTACCTGGATTCTGTTTCTGAGCTTTGTGCCGGTTCTTGGATTTGTGATTTATTATTTTTTCGGTCCCAAGAAAATCTCCCGGAACAAGCTCAATCGAAGCATCAGCAAACATCTGATCGAACGAGACGATGCGCTCTGGAACTTGCGGATATTGCCATCGGATCTGACAGAACAGCAAAGTTCGATACATGATCTGGCATTGCAGATTACGAATTACCCTTTGAGCTATGCAACCAGCTATCAATTGCTGTCAGGCGGACAACAAACCTACGATCGTATTTTCGAAGCGGTACGCGAAGCCGAAGCCTATATTTTTCTTGAGTATTATATTTTTGAGCAGGACCAGACCGGCACAACGTTGCGCGACCTGCTCACAGAGCGTGCAAGAAACGGCGTCAAGGTTTATCTCATTGCAGATGCCATTGGATCACTGAGGCTGAACCGGCGCTTCATGCGCCCGCTGCTTGATGCCGGCGCCAAGCTGACCTTCTTTCACGACATCAATCTGAGACATCTGCTTTCGTTCATGAATCTGCGCAATCACAGAAAAATTGTCATTTGTGATGGCACGGTTGCCTTTACAGGCGGCATCAATATCAGTGACCAGCAGGATCGTCGTCGCAACAAGCGCGCGTTTCACGATGTTCATCTGGAACTGAGTGGCCCTGTCGTTTCCTGGCTGGAAACCATCTTCGTCGAGGATTGGCATTATTCCACTCGTGATCTTTCCATTCGTCATATGTTGCGTGCGCATTATCGCGAACGGCTGGAACGGATGCAGGAACAGACGGAAGAAGACGCGCACAAAACACCCAACCCGACTCGCGTTGCCGCAGATCAGCCACAAACCGAAACGGCCGCAAAGCAGCCCAAATGGATACGCACGCAAATCATTCCGTCCGGACCGGATTTTGACTATGCCTCGATCCTGCGTGTCACGGTCGACGCCATTCAGAATGCCAAACAGCGCATTTATCTGACCACCCCCTACTTCGTGCCGGATGCCACGTCGCTGCAGGCACTCACGTCTGCAGCGCTGCGCGGTGTGGATGTGCGTATCCTGCTGCCTCGCCGCACCGATAATTATGTGGTCACGAAGGCCGCCCAGTCGTGGTTTGATGATCTGGTCGCCGCGGGAATTCGCGTTTTCGAATACGGCCCTCGAATGCTGCACGCCAAGTCATTGATTGTGGACGAGGATATTTCGTTTATCGGGTCTGCCAATTTTGACAATCGCAGCTTCTATCTGAATTTTGAAGTCAGTGTGGTTTGTTACGAGCCTGAGGCAAACCAGGCCCTGCTGGATGAGTTCAATGCTTCCATGAAATTTGCCGAAGAAGTCAGGTTGACGCATCAGTCCTTACCTTCAAGACTGAGTAAAGCAGTCGCCCGCCTGTTTTCGCCGTTGCTTTGATACTCTGCGCTGTTGCAAACCGGTCTCTGGCGTGTAAGAAACTGACATGAAAGGAAACCGTCACCGTGGTAATCTATACTTTTCGATTCTTCTGCATGAGATAACCAATTATGCCTGCTGATTCATCCAATCCATCCGCCACTGAAGACGCATCCACTGCGGATCTGACCGAAACGCTGCAGGACAGCACCTTCATTTTTGAAGGGAAGATCATCAAGGTCACGGTGGATACTGTGGTATTGCCCAATGGCAAGACAGCCACTCGCGAAGTCGTGCGTCATTGCGGCGCTGTTGCTGTGCTTGCCGTCACACCTGAAGATCAGGTCATTCTGGTCAGACAGTTCCGCCACCCTACCGGCAGTCCCCTGCTGGAAATCCCGGCCGGCAAGCTGGACGTTGAGAACGAACCGCCGGAACAATGTGCCTTTCGCGAACTGGCAGAGGAAACGCCATATACCGCTGGTGGCATGACGTTGCTGCACACGTTTTATACTGCCCCGGGCTTTTGCGATGAACTGATGTATGTCTTTCGCGCTGAAGGAGTGCGCAAGGACAGCACCCTCAATGCCGACGACGATGAGTTTGTGCAGACGGTGCTGATGACGCGCGAAGAAGTGCGAGATGCCATTGCCAAACAGCATATCCGCGACGCAAAAACGCTGGTGGCATTACAAACGTGGTTACTGGAAAAATAGATCGCGACTACCAGTCAATCAGGACAATAGCAACACCAGGTCCGACAGCTTCACATCCGACCTGCAATCCCAGCTCAGGGCGACAAGCCGACGCTGCCAATATCATCCGGGCTGGACAGACTCAGCAGTTTGGTTTCTTTCTGTGCCAGCCGCACACCCGCCGTCGCAAAAATGAATCCTCTGACAGGTGCGTATACCGGCGTCTTGGTGAGCGAGATCGGATCCATGATATCAACCAGCAATTGCCCTTCTTCTACCCATTCACCAGCTTTGACATGATAAACGGCAATGCCTGAACACGGTGTTGCCACATAGGCAAGCCCACCCAGCGGGTGTGGTTCGCAACGCAATGCGGGCATCGCCTGCGCCTGTCCGTCAGGTAGTGTCAAATAGCGTTCGTGATTCAGATATTGCACCAGCGCATTTGCATCATGTTCGGCAAACTCATGCGTCAGGTCCCGGTCCCCGCGCAATTCAACCGTGGCGGCAAAACAAGGTAAGGGAATATTGGCATCCGGATAGACGCTGCGCAGTTTCAGCCAGGGAGTGGACAGCATCTCATCAAAGGAACAGGAAAGCGAATCCTCGGCCAGCAGCTGACATTCACTTTGCAGATAGCGGGCCAGCGGCTCGCAGCGGTCCCATACCTGCGGCAGGGAATACACATGCATGACTGCCCGATTATCACAATGCAGATCCAGTACGATATCTGCGTCGCAGGCCAGTCTGAGTAATGTCACATGCAATTCGTCAATCAGTCGAGACGGAGTGAAGCCGTCGAGCACAGCACGTATCTGCCGGCGAATCAGATCACGATTGGCATCGGCATCCGGTCCGGGCTGCACATCACTATCACGCAACGCAGCCAGGAGATCCTCATACAAAGGAATGCCGGTAAGACGATTGAAATTCTGTCCGGTTGGCAGCTGGAATCGCCCGATATGCTCGTAAAAAATTGTCTGGGAGAGCCCGATAGGGTTGCAATAGGGCACCAGCACAATTTCACAGTCCAGTGCATTCTGCTTTTCCAGTTCCTGCAGTCTGCGATTCAGATAGAACGCAGCGAGCGAACCAGGCAGCTCATCGGCATGCAGGCTCGCCTGTATATACACTTTCTTTCCGGTATCTGTCGGCCCGAAATGGAAGGCATTGATTTCATAGGTGGTACCCGGAGCACTGAGGGTTAAAACGTGTTTTTCCTGCCGCATTATGCTTCTGCCAGATGTCGATGATTGAGATGAACCAGGTAACGCTGTTCAATTTTTCGGAAGAGAAAGACCAGCCCGAAGTTGAGCGCAAGGTAAATACACGCCGCTGCCGAATAGGCAATGAACGGCTGGTAAGTATTGGTCACAAACAGGCTTGCCGCGCCGGTAATTTCCATCATTGCGACCGTTGAGGCCAATGCCGTTGAATGCATGGTCATGATGACTTCATTGCTATAGGCGGGCAGCGCGCGTCGCAGGCTGGAAGGAAGAATGATACGGCGCATGGCATTGCGGCGATTCATGCCAAATGCCCTTGCTGCATCAATTTCTCCTCTGTCCGTATTTTTAATGGCGCCAGAGAAAATCACAGTTGAATAGGCAGCCGTATTGAGCGTCAGTGCAGCCAGAACCCAGATAAAGCCTTCCTTCAGAAAGCCGAAACCAGGCTGGGACATCAGCTGGCCCACAAAATGAAAGCTGGGGATGCCGTAATAAATGATGTAGATCTGCACCAGCAGTGGCGTGCCGGTAAAGAAGTAGGTGAAGGCATGAACCAGGCGGGCACCCAGGGTGGTTTCGCGCTGATGAATGACCGACATAGGTATGGCCATGCACAGACCAATGGCAACTGAAATGGCCGTGAGAACCAGCGTCAGGGGCGCCGCCCGCAGACAGGTGACCAGCGCATCAAAGAACAGGGTAATCGTCTCAGACATGGGCATTCTCTCGGGCAAAACCGCGTTGATAATGCTTGTCCAGATAACGGAAGACGTAAAGCGAGACAGAGGTCAGCAGCAGAAACAGCAGGGCGGAAACGGTATTGAAAACAAAAGGCAGATGGGTCGCACTGCCCGCCTGCTGCGCAATACGCGTCATATCGTCCAGCCCGATAATGGATACCAGCGCCGTGGCCTTGGTCAGGACCAGCCAGTTATTGCGCACACTTGGCAAGGCATAGCGCATCATCAGGGGAAAAGTAATGCGACGCATCACCTGCAGACTTCTCATGCCGTAAGCGTGACCGGCTTCAATCTGGCCATAGGGAATGGCCATGATGGCGCCGCGAAAGGTTTCAGTAAAGTAGGCGCCGAAGATGAAAGACAAGGTAAGCACGCCCGCGGCGAAAGGGCTGATCTCAAAATAGTCCAGATCCCAGGCCTCAGTCAGTGCATTCAGGCCGATTTGGGCACTGTAATACACCATGAGCATCCAGATCAGGTCCGGTACACCCCGCACGACGCTTGAATAAAGCTGGCCGAGTCTTGCCAGAAGCCGATTGCGCGACAGCCGCATATTGGCCCCGATCAGGCCAATGAGTATGGAAAACACGAGCGAGAGCACCGCGATTTCCAGCGTCAGTACCGCACCCTTCAGAATACGTGGCAGGTACTGACCGATCAGATTTAATTCTTCCATCCTGTTTCCAATAACATGGGCGCAGCACCGATTGAAACTGCGCCCTGCCCATTTGAGACACGGGGATTTTATCCGCAACAAGGGCGTCTGCCGCCATTATATCCCCCCATCTCCCGAAATAAACCCGCCGTTTTCCCTTAGCCGGCTTTGTATCCTGAGGGAAATTCCCTGTACCTTTTCGGGCAGATGCTGTCATAATCCACCATCTAAGTGCTGCCAGCAGCATTACAGAGATTGCAGTTATAAAGGAATCGTTATGAATCTGAAAAAACATATCATGGGAATGGGACTGTGCGCGATTGCGCTGGCCGTTTCCAGTTCCGCCTTCGCCGCGGGCAAAACCATTCGTTTCGGTACAGACGCCACTTACGCACCTTTCGAGTCTACCAGCCCGTCTGGTGAAATCGTGGGTTTCGACATCGATCTGGCCAAGGCCATGTGTGAAAAGATGCAAGCCGAGTGCACTTTCCAGAATCAAGGCTGGGATGGCATTATTCCCGCACTGCGCGCCAAGAAATTTGACGTGATCGCCTCTTCCATGAGCATTACGCCCGAACGCGAAAAAGCCGTGCTTTTCACCCAGAAAATCTGGACCACGCCAAACATGTTCGTGGCCAAGGAAGGCTCAACCTATCAGTCCACCCCTGAAGGGCTCAAAGGCCTGGATCTGGGCGTGCAGCAAGGCACGATTCAGGACAAATACGCCACCAAGTATTTCAAGGACACCAATATCAAGCGTTATAAAACGCTGGAAGACGCCTATAACGACCTGACCACCGGTCGTGTCAACGTTGTTTTCGCTGATGGCGGCGTGACCACTGCCTTTGTCAACAGCCCAGGCGGCAAGGGCTTCCAGCTTGTTGGCGATCCTATCCCTTCTTCAGCCGATGAAGAGATCTTCGGCAAGGGCACGGGCTTTGCCGTCCGCAAGAATGATACCGAACTCAAAGACAAGCTGAACAAGGCTTTCGACGAAATCCGCAAGGACGGTACCTACCAGAAAATTGCCGACAAATACTTCAAATACGATATTTACGGCGGCTGATTTTCAGCGGTAATCCTGCGCCCCCAATTGAATGCCCGGGCGCAGTAAAGAACAAACCTCCCCTGCCTGGCCGGCCAGTCGATGAGAACCCTGACTGACCGGCGACCGCAACGGGAGGTTTTCTTGCGGATCAGCCCCGTATTTCGCTATCTGCCGGCCGCGTCCGACCACCTGCCACCTGCCACCTGCCACCTGCCACCTGCCACCTGCCACCTGCCACCTGCCACCT
>JBEBTQ010000066.1:0-11861 GCA_040393685.1 Advenella kashmirensis
GTTTTGCCGAGTACGCTGTACGCATGCTTGTGGAAGGTATGAGTGCGTAAGAATGAAATGCTTCAGGCCCGGCAGTTGTCGCGCCTGAAGCAAGCGAGGTTCAACGGCTAGCCGGGTGCATTGGCAGGGCTCTGAACAACAACCAACAACCGTTCTTCAGGCGATGCCGCCGTTGGCCCTCAGTACCTGTCCGTTGACCCACCCACTGTCCGAGCCAGCCAGGAACGAAACCACATTTGCAATGTCTTCCGGTTGTCCAAGCCGCTCCAGCGGTGGCATTTTGGCAAATGCCGCGACCTGCTCGTCCGTCTTGCCTTCGAGGAACAGCTCGGTTTCAACCGGACCGGGTGCCACCGCATTGACGGTAATATGGCGACCTCGCAGTTCTTTGGCAAATACACGCGTAAATGATTCCACGGCCGATTTCGAACCGTTATAGATAGCGTAGCCCGGCATATTCAATGCCAGTGCCGTGCTGGAAAGATTGATAATGCGCCCGCCTTCGGCCAGTTGTGTTGCCGCCAGTCTTAATGTATTGAATACACCGCGCACATTGATACCAAATGTCTGCTCAAAGAGTTCATCGCTGGTTTGCGCCAGCGGTGTCGTTTTCAGTACACCGGCATTATTGACAAGTACGTCGATTCGGCCCAGCTCCTGTGTGACCTGACCAAAGATACGTCGTACATCCTCATCGCTGGAGACATCACCCTGGGCCAGGCAGACGGAAGCGCCATGTTTTCTTAGTTCGTCAGCAAGTGCCTGCGCCTCGCTTTCGCTTTTGACGTAATTGATGGCCACTGCGAAACCGTCCTGTGCCAGCCGACGGACAATTGCGGCGCCGATGCCACGCGAAGCGCCAGTAACCAACGCCGTTTTTACCTTGTCATTCATGAACTGCTCCCTTTGCTTTTCGGTCGGATCAGTCAGCCGCAGGGGCAGGCACGACAGAAACAACGATTTGAAATGACAAATGTACTATAAAATCCGGGCAGACCAGACCCTGCCGTGCACAAAGACCGATTCGAGCAGACTACATGAAGTCTGAGACACTTTCCTTGGTATAGAACTCAATATAATCCAGCAGTTTGTCCGATGCCTCGGCAGCCTTGTCTGCATCCTGTTCACTGATCGCCTGCGCTACATCGGCATGTAAACGAGCCATCGTATCCAGGTCATTGGATTTCTGAAAATAAAAGTACCAGAATCGACGCGATAAGCCGTGCATCAGTCGCATGGCACCCTCTGCAAATTCATTTCTGGCGGCCTTCAGTGTCAGCTCGTTGAGCATTCTGTCGGCTTTCATGAACTGCTCCACATTTGCCGACGCTTCCGACTCCTTAAACTCCCTGTGCAACTGTTCAAATGCCGTTCGCTCCGCAGGAGTGCTGCGCTTTGCAGCCATGCGACATACCAGGCGCTCAACTTCCCTTCGCGTTTCCAGCAGCTTGAGCTGCTTGCGTATATTGATCTCGGGAATGAACAATCCACGCTGCGGTAACACAATGATCAGATGCTCACGCGCCAGTCGCTGAATCGCTTCGCGCACGGGTGTACGTCCTATCTCTGTCATATCACACAACTGTTGCTCGGATACCGAGCGACCCGGCTCCAGGATAAGCATCGTTATTGCCTCTTCCAGCTTCTGATAGGCAATATCAGTGAGTTTAAGTTTGGGCTGAAGCGAGACCGGCCCGGATCCGGACTCCTGTACGTTCTGCAGATTTGATGCGTTTTTTGAAGCCATGGTGTCACGTTACTGTTAATGGTTTGGAAGACTTTACTTTCTGTTATGCGTTCTGATTTTGCTTCGGACTATTGAGAAATATCACGCTTGTGAGTATTATACAAGTAATATATTTGTTGCATGCAGCTTCTTCAATTGCTTTTTTGTTCACTCCAGATTCATTTTAGAGTCCCATATGGATACGTTAATTCACGGTTCCGGACCGGTCAGGATCATTGCCATACATGGCATACAGGGCACCTACCGCGTCTGGCTGCCATTGGCTTCCCGACTGCAGGCCAGTTGCACCTTTATTCTGCCTAATCTGCCTGGCAGGGGCAAACTCAAGCCTGGTACCAAAAACGATATGACCTTGTCGGTATTCACAAATGTCATTGACTCTACAGTACACAAGTATATCAACGAAGGCGAGCCCTATTACCTGGCAGGCTGGAGTATGGGTGTCAGTGTTGCACTCCGGTTTATCAGCACCACCCGCCAGGCCAGACCGAAAAAAGTGATGCTTCTGTCGGGCGTACCCGATATCAGTCAGACTTCCTGGTTCACCGAAAGCACTGATGCTGCGTTGCTGCAGGAGATCCGCCAACGCGAGAGTCGGCTGAACCTGCAGGACGCAGCAGATCATCATGCGGTCATGTGGACCTGGCAATCCATTGCACAAACGTCCATGCGAGAAGACTGTCGATCACTGACGATGCCCAGCCTGATTATGACAGGTGAAAGCGACACCGATTCCCCTCTGGCGCTGGTCTCTGAATTTCGCGACCTTATTCCCGACTCTACGTTTCGCACGATTCCTGATGCGGGACATTCCATTCTGACGGACAACACAGACACTGTTTGCGCCGAATTTTCCCACTTTCTCAATCTGGAGAACGCATGAGCTTTGAAGACCATCTGTTTTTTTGCGCCCCGAACCGCCTGATCATCAGGGAAGGGGCCAGGCACGATCTGGCGCCGCTCCTGAAAAAACTGGGACACGGCACCGGTGTACTGGTTACCGACGAATTCTTTACTCAGCATACGCCGTGGGTAAAAGAGTATGTCAGCGCGGCAGAAAATTGCGGCATGACCACGTATGTATACAGTGGCGGCGAACCTGACCCATCCACCACCTTGTGTGACCGCGCCACGCAGGAAATACTGGATGCCGTGGGTGACCGTGAAATCGACCATGTGATAGCCCTGGGTGGCGGCAGCAATATGGATCTGGCCAAGGCACTTACGCTGACCCTCCGCAGCAAAAAGCCCGTAGCCCAATACATGGATGGAATCGGCAACGATGCACCCTTGCCATTTATTGCCATGCCCACGACATCGGGCACTGCCTCAGAAATCACCCCGGGCGCAATTTTGCTGGATCCGGGCAACGCAACCAAGATAGCTCTGATGGACAACCGCCTGCGCCCTTTTATTGCACTTGTGGATCCTGAGCTGACTTACACCTGTCCGCCGCGCGTCACGGCAGACGCGGGTATCGATGCCCTGATTCACGCCGTTGAATCGTATGTCACCATGGACTCCAATGTTTTCGAACGCAATAATAATCCGGATCCGGGCTATAGCGGACGAACCTATCTCTCGCAAATTTTTGCCCGTGAAGCCATTACTCTGTGTGCACGTTATCTCAGAGCGGTCTATCTTGACGGCACTGATACCGAGGCGCGCAAGGGCATGAGTCACGCCAGTGTGCTTGCCGGCCTTTCATACGGAAGCGCCGGATTGAATGCCGTTCATGGCATTGCTTACAGCATTGCAGGCATCACGCACAAAACACACGGCAGTACCAATGCGGTCATCTTCCCCTACGTGCTCTATGAACTTCGGCACAGCCGTGCACAGGATCTGCAGGAAATCGCAAGTATCTTTGGTATCACCGGGCCTGCCGAGCAAGTCATTCTGAATCTGGTGCAGGAACTTAAGCGTCTGGTCAGCGATCTGGGTATTCCCAATAACCTGAAAGAGTTTGGCATCAAAGAAAGTCAGCTTCCTCAGCTTTTTGACGACGCCATGGCGGTCACGCGATTGCGCAACGCCTTTCCTGTTCCGGACTGCGCAGCATCGTATCGACGGATTATTGCCAATGCCTGGGCCGGAGCGTTTGCCGACGACGACACAACGCAGTCGCTGCCCGAATTTGCTCATTCTTAATCACTGAATAATAGATCGCTACACCGTAATGCAGGCCGCTCTCTTTCTAAGGAAAGCGGCCGGTTCGCTCCTTTGCGTGTCACTTTCAAATTATCACAAACTCGATATATTTCTATTGCATTTCAATGATATATCAGTTAAATTCAAAGAAAAATACACTCACAAGGAGACTGGCAATGGCATCTATACCTATTACGCCATCGGACATATCAGGTCGAATGGAAAGACTACCGATGACGAGTTATCAAACCAAACTGTTCTGTATTATCGCAACGGCCTGGTTCTTCGACTCCATGGATCTTGGCGTCATGACTTTCATTCTTGGGTCGATCAAGACGGAGTTTGGACTGAGCGTTGCACAGACAGGTATCGTCGCCAGTGCCAGCTTTCTGGGCATGCTGATTGGTGCTGCCGTCGCAGGTATTCTGGCCGACAGGTTCGGGCGCAAGCCGGTGTTTCAGATAAGCATGATTTTCTGGGGCGTTGGCAGTCTGTGCTGTGGTCTGTCCACAGACGTCAACATGCTGATTGCCAGCCGGGTTCTGCTGGGTTTTGGCATGGGTATGGAATTTCCTGTCGGATTATCCATTGTGTCTGAAATTGTTCCTTCGAATCGTCGTGGTCGATATCTCGCGATTCTGGAAGGCTTCTGGCCCATTGGATTCATCTTTTCCGGCGTTCTGAGTTACCTGCTGCTCGATACCATCGGCTGGCGTGGCATCTTTTTCGTACTCGCCATTCCTGCCGTATTTGTGTTCTACATCCGCAGGCACGTACCCGAATCGCCCCGCTGGCTGTGTGATTCAGGACAAAAAGAAAAAGCCGACAGTGTGATGACGCATATGGAAGATCATGTACGCAAGACGCTGAATAATAAAGAGTTGCCACCAGTTGTTGCAATGCCTAACCGCGAAACCCAGACAAACAAGGGCAGCAGTTTTTCAGAACTGTGGAAAGGTGAATACGGCCGGCGCACGCTGATGCTGTGGGTGCTCTGGTTCTTTGCGCTGATGGGCTATTACGGCCTGACCAGCTGGCTCGGTGCTTTGCTTCAGCAGGCTGGCTACGAAGTGACCAAATCGGTTCTTTATACCGTCACCATATCCCTGGCCGGCATACCGGGTTTCATTTTTGCCTCGTGGATCATCGAAAAAATCGGTCGGAAACCAACCTGTGTGATCCTGCTGCTGGGCAGCGCCGTTTCCGTGTATATCTACGGACATGTGGCCAGTGTCAAAGGCGAGCTTCACTACCTGATGATGTCGGGCATGTTTATGCAGTTCTGCCTGTTCGGCATGTGGTCAATCCTGTATGCCTATACACCTGAGCTGTATCCCACCCGAATTCGCG
The DNA here is from genome assembly GCA_040393685.1 of Advenella kashmirensis. Classification (GTDB taxonomy): domain Bacteria; phylum Pseudomonadota; class Gammaproteobacteria; order Burkholderiales; family Burkholderiaceae_B; genus Advenella; species Advenella kashmirensis_C. Next base: position 5,249 of record JBEBTQ010000066.1, read on the forward strand.
CCACCGGTGCGGGCCTAGCGTCTGCTATCGGACGCCTGGGCTCTTTTGTCGGCCCCTTCGCCGTTGGCTTTCTGCTGCCAATTACCGGACAGGTAGGTGTATTCACCCTGGGCGCCGTTTCATTTGTGATCGCTGCAGGCATCGTCGTCGTCCTGGGTGTGGAAACGCGGGGTAAGGTTCTTGAAGAAGTATCAGGTTGAATGACGAACGGCGGGTTTCAGACTAAGTAAAAAATGTTAGAGGAGTAAATAATCATGATGACCGAAAGACAACGCAAATTTCGAGAACAATACAAAAGTGATATCAGTCCGCTGTACAACGGCCTGGTGCATATAGGTGTGATGTACGCTGTTGGTATTGCAGCTGTCATTTACTGCCTGTCTAACCTGACGACGGCAACCTGGGAATTCCTGCTCATTATCCCGGTTTTCCTGGCTGGCAATTTCGTGGAATGGGCAATGCATACCTACGTCATGCACAAGCGCATCAATGTGTTTGCCCTGCGCGCGATTTATGAGCGGCATACCCGCCAGCACCATCAATATTTCACCGACAACGATATCACGATAGACACCAGCAAAGAGTTCAGGATTGTATTCTTCCCCTGGCGTGTGCTGTTGACGCTTGGCGTCGGTGGCCTGGTGCTGGGTTATCTTGCTTCAGTGATCATCAATCCCAATGCCGGATACGTTGTCTTCCTGACCATGGTATTGCAGTATCTGATTTACGAAACCTTCCACTACTGCTGCCATGTGCACGACAACTGGTTCGTAAGAAACGTGCCGTTCATCAATACCATTCGTCGCCATCACACCGCCCATCACAATATGGGGCTGATGATGCACTACAACATGAACCTGACATTCCCCATTGCAGACTGGTTCATGAAAACAAGCGACCTTGACCGCGGCCTGATTGGTCATCTGTTCAATGGCTACAGCGAAAAGCACATCAAGGAAGAACTCAAACCGATTATTAAAAAATATCGGAATGACGATGCAGATGTTACGCTTGACGGCCCGAAGCTGACGTCTGATGAGCAGAACGTATTGAATCGTGCGATGGCGCGATAAAACAATGTGCGCGATTCAAACCGACCAGTTGCAACCGATTCACAAAGAAAAGCGTGAGGTACCGGCTGACTGACTTTGAATCGCGCAGTGCTACATGAGTCAAATGAAAGGATTACCCACTTCAGCCAGCCGCCACTTCTCTGCGAAGCACTCTGCCCGGACGCTCGCCACTGGGTTTGTTTTCTTCCCACACAGGCTTGCCATTTACCCATACGCTTGAAATACCTATTGATGGCGCAACTGGCTGTGCAAAGGTTGCCGCCTCGTTTACTGTTTCTGCATTAAACAGCGTCATATCTGCAAAAGCGCCTTTTTTGATCACGCCGCGGTCTTTAAGTCCAAACTTTTCTGCCGTAAGGCCAGTCATTTTATGCACGGCCTTCTCCAAAGAGAAAAGTCCCAGATTACGACTGTAATGCCCAAGCACCCTCGGAAAGCTTCCCCACAGCCTCGGATGAGGTTTTTCATCGTGGGGCAAACCGTCGGAACCGATCATCGTGTCATCAAACTTCAGAATTCTCTGCACATCTGCGTCGTCCATCCGATAGTAGATCGCGCCTGCAGGTAACAGTCTACCAATGGCCTCCTCTTCGCTTACATCTAATTCAGCAGCAATGTCGGTGAGGTCCCTTCCTGCAAACTCTGGCAGACCCTTTGACCAGGTCACTGTAACACGAGTCGAATTGGCTACCAGGGCAGGAGAAAGAATAGTCGACGAGGCGTCGTACGGATAGCAATCAAGACAGATAGGCTGCCGGGTCATATGATCTGCAATGAACGCCAGTGTCTCCTCTGAGCGCCCATGATTCTGTACGCCGACTACTTTATGGTGGGAGATGATGACCGGAACCTGCGTTTCCCTGCCGATGCGAAACGACTCATCCAGAGATTCGATTACCCTGTCGCCCTCATCACGCATGTGAGTACAATAAATTCCTCCAAATTCCTTTAATGGCTCGCAGACATCAATCACTTCCTGGGTCGGTGCCGCTATGGCAGGTGGATAAACAAGCCCGGTAGACACACCAATGGCGCCTGCAGACATTGCTTCTGTCACCAACTCCTGCATCGCGCGAATCTCACTTTCCGTTGCTGGACGCGACAGGTCGTCCATTGTTGCAACGCGAAGCGTGGAGTGACCGACGAGCATCGCACAGTTGGTTGCCGCAGGTGTGTCATTCAACTGCTTTACATACTCTGCGAAACTCCTGAAACGGAACCACGATCCTCGTTCATCCAGCAGATTGAGTGGCGGTGTAACGGGGTCCGGTATTGCGCGAGGCATCGGGGCCAGCGAAATACCGCAATTACCACCAATAACGGTCGTGATACCCTGGCTGACTTTAGGAGCCATATCACCGCCCGATAACATTAGTCGATCGTCGTGCGTATGTGCATCAATGAAACCGGGCGAAATTATCAATCCCCTTGCATCCACAATCCGGCGAGCAGTTCTGTCGCTCAGCTGTCCGACCGCGACAATGCGGTCTCCCACGATCGCAACATCTGCCGCAAATCGTGAACGACCCGTTCCATCTATTACATCTGCATTAATAATCAGTACGTCATAGTGTTCACTCATTTCGTCCCTCTCAAATCGCATTTTTATTCTGACACATCAACCTTGCACCAGGTTGACAATGCCTTCGGCAATGGGACGAAAATTCTGAAAATCCCAGTGTCGGCCCGGTGCCGCTTCAATCAACGAGCGTGTATACGCTTGCTCAGGCTGAGTCAACACATCCTGCGCTGGCCCGTATTCAACAATGCTTCCGCCTTGCATTACGACAATGGAATCGCAGATCTGGGCCGCAACCCTCAGATCATGGGTGATGAACAGCAATCCCACACCCGTGCGTAGACGGATTTCATCCAATAACGTCAACACCTGAGCCTGAACCGACACGTCCAACGCTGACACTGCCTCATCCGCGATCAGAATATCAGGATCCAGGGCGAGCGCGCGTGCTATGCAGATACGCTGACGCTGGCCGCCTGAAAACTGATGTGGATAATTATTGAGTGTCGACTTTTCCAGACCCACCACTTGCATGAGTTCGCGTGCCTTTTCTATTGCTTTTGCCCGCGGGGTTCCATAATTGACCATCCCTTCTATAATCGAGTCACCCACGCTCAGACGAGGATTCAATGACCTGTATGGATCTTGAAATACAATCTGTATACGTTGTCGCATAGGCCGCAACTGACCTTCGGACATTCCGGCGATATCTTTTCCCTGTACCAGGACACTTCCGGAAGACGGTCGCAGCAGTCTGACGATACAACGCGCAACCGTTGATTTACCGGAGCCCGACTCACCAACGACGCCTAGAGTTTCGCCCTTTCTCAGAACCAGGCTGATTTTGTCAGCCGCTTTGACATGTCGCCCCGCTCCGAACAACTTTTTATCGGAATAAATCTTGCTCAGTCCGGATACGTCCAGTATTGTTTCTCCACCGACATTCACGTTGTGTTTGGGAACCAGGCTTGGCACGGAAGAGACCAGCATTCGACTGTAAGGCTCCACCGGATTTCTGAGAATCTGCTCACGTGTTCCCGTCTCCACGATGCTTCCCTTGTTCATGACCACAATTCGGTCTGCAATTTCTGCCACTACACCAAAATCGTGGGTAATGAACAAAACTGCCATTTTGTTCCTGATCTGGAGTTCGCGGATCAACGCGAGAATCTGCTTTTGCGTAGTTACGTCAAGCGCGGTGGTTGGCTCGTCCGCAATCAGCAATCTAGGCTGAAGGATCAAGGCCATGCAAATCACGACGCGTTGGCGCTGACCACCAGACAGCTGATGTGGATAGGAATCATATATCCGCTGAGGGTCTGGCATATGGACCGAATCCAGCATTTCCAATACAGCTTGTCGCCGCGTGCCGGCAGATTTCCGACTATGAATTCGCAGTACTTCGTCAATCTGGCGCCCGACCTTTTGAACCGGATTCAATGCAGTCATTGGCTCTTGAAAGATCATGGACATCCTGGTTGCACGTAACTGCCGTAAGCGCGCAGAGGTGGCATCAAGTAGATTCTCTCCGTCCAGTAGAATGCGTCCGCCACCAACGCGCAAACTTTCCGGATCCAGCAGGCCCATGACTGAATACGAAGTGACCGATTTTCCCGACCCGGATTCGCCAACAATACACAAAATTTCACCTGAATGAATTTCCAGACTGATGTCACGGACCACTGTCCGTTGATTACCTTGGTCCGCGGTGCAAACCGAGAGATTCTGTATTTGAAGGACCGGCGGTGCCGATTGGGTTTGCATGTTCGTTGTCTTCTGATTCATTGTCTTTTTGCCCTTCTTGGATCAAGCACGTCGCGCAACACATCCCCCAAAATATTTACGCAAAGCAGAGTCAAGGCCAGCAGGATGCCAGGATAAAGAATAAGCCCAGGTAATAGTCGAAAATACATCCGGCCTTCCGACATCATGTTCCCCCAGGAAGGAATTTCCGGCGGTAGTCCCGCGCCGAGAAAACTCAGCGTTGCCTCGGTCAGCATAGCGGCGGCAAATATATAGGTACCCTGAACAATCAAGGGTGCAACGGTGCTGGGAATCATGTGACGCCACAATGTCGTTCGAACCCGTGTCCCCAGCGAAACCGCCGCTTCAACATAGGGTTCTGTGCGAACAGACAGGATAACGCCTCGTACCAGTCGTACGACTCGCGGAATTTCAGGGATGGTAATGGCGACCAGAACCGTTACCAGACTGCCTCCCGTCAGGGAAACAAGCGCAATGGCCAAAAGGATACCGGGTATGGCCATGACTCCGTCCATCACCCGCATGATGACTCCGTCAGCAAATTTGAAATATCCGGCAATCACACCGATTAGCAATCCCACAGCCAGTGCAATCACCGTTGCGCCAACACCTACAATGAGTGATACCCGTGCTCCATAAAGCACCCGCGAATACGTGTCCCTGCCAAACGCATCGGTGCCCAGCCAGTGAGATGAAGAGACTTTGGCAAGCCTCTCGGCCGGGTTAATGGCCACAGGGTCAACCGTGCCCAGGAATGGCGCAAAGATTGCGATGAGTATTACAATTGTAAAAATAGCAACAGCGATCAGAACAGGTACACTGTGCAACGAAGCACGCAACTGCCGCGCGAGTGGCGCACGGAGACCGGTCGTTTCAATTCCTGTCTGCATTGTCAAATCCGGTTCAGAAGAAAGCGGTACAGTCATATTTGTCTCTCAATAACGAATTCTTGGATCGAAGACCGTATAAAGCAGATCCACGACGAGATTGATGAGGATGTAAATGAGCGAAAAAAGCAAGATCAGTCCCTGAATGACTGGGTAGTCGCGGGCGAGCACGGCTTCGACAACAAGCCTACCAAGACCTGGCAAATTGAAAACTGACTCTGTCACAACGACACCGCTAATCAAGGACGCCACGCCAATCCCGATAACAGTCACGATCGGTACGGCCGCATTCCGCAATGCATGATGCAACAGCACGGCTTTCTCCTTCAGCCCCTTGGCTCGGGCAGTTCGAATATAGTCTTCTCCCATGACCTCGATAATACTGCTGCGCGTTATTCTTGCAATGAGCGCAATGTATATCGCACTCAATGCAAGCGTTGGGAGGATCAGACGTGCTGCGAAGGGTATAAAACCGGCTGATAGCGGCTTGTAACCCTGTACGGGAAGCCAATTGAACTCAATTGCGAAAAAGTAAATCAATAAATATCCAACGACGAATGTCGGTACAGAGAACCCCAGCACAGAAAAACTCATGATGAAGCGATCCAGCAGCTTACCCTGACGCCAGGCGGCCATCACTCCCATAGGTACTGCGATAATGACAGTGAGCACAATGGTTGAGGTTGCAAGGGCGAGCGTGGGCCCCATACGCCCGACGACCATGTCCATGACCGGTGTACCGGATAGCAGCGAAACACCCAGATCTCCCCGCAATAGTTGCCCCACCCAGACCAGGAACTGCAGATAAATCGGCTTATCCAGCCCCATTGCCTGCCGAATCTGCTCAAGCTGCTCGCTTGTGGCGTCATCCCCGGCGATGATCGCCGCTGGGTCGCCGGGAGTCAGCCTCAATATTGCAAAAATCACAATGGCAACCATGAATACAACCGGGATCGTGGCAAGGAGCCTACGGACAATATAAGCTAGCATATTCGACTCACTTATCTGACTTCTTCATATTCCAGAACACGCTTACTGGGGAAGGCAGGATGCCGGTCAATTTTTTGCTGTAGGCGGCGGGGATCAGAAACTGTCCCAAAGGGACAACGACACCTTCGTCAATGACCAGCTTTTGCAATTGAGCCGTAATTGATTTACGTTGCGTGTCATCCTTGGCTCTGGCGAATTCAAGACGTAGTTTTTCAATTTCAGGGACATCCGGCCAGCCAGCCCATGCCTTACGACCGTTGGCAGCAATGGTAGTATTGCCAAAGGGATCGCCACTGGTGGCCAGGATGCTATAGGTCGAAAAGATATTCCAGCCACCCTCGGCGGGCTTCGCGGCTGTTGGTGCGGGGGACGGTGTCGCG
>JBEBTQ010000067.1:0-11755 GCA_040393685.1 Advenella kashmirensis
GGTCTTTGACGATTACCCCAGCATGAAAGCTGCAGTAGACGATGAAAATCTGGACGTGACGCCCGATCATATTATGGTGCTTCGCAACGCAGGCCCGTTGGGCGGACCAGGCATGCCCGAATGGGGCATGCTGCCTATCCCGACAAAGCTGGTAAAACAGGGTGTGCGCGATATGTTGCGCATCTCGGACGCGCGCATGAGCGGCACAAGTTATGGCGCCTGCATTCTGCACGTCGCGCCCGAATCTTATGTGGGTGGCAATCTGGCATTGCTGCGTACCGGTGACATGATTACGGTCGACGTACCCGCCAGACGCATCCACATAGAAATCAGCGACGAAGAACTCGCGCAGCGCCGCGCCGAATGGACTCCGCCTGAACCCAGATTTGAGCGAGGCTACGGCTGGATGTTCTCCCGCCATATTCTGCAGGCCGATGCCGGATGTGATCTCGACTTCCTGGAAACAAGCTTCGGCGCCCCTAACAAAGAACCCAGCATTTACTGAACGGAGTTTTTCATGTCTTCCAACAACAGCCACAACTCAACGCTTGACGCCGATACACGCAGGAAACTATCGGGAGTCAGCACGGCAACTCTGTGCACAGCCCTGTTCAAACGCGGACTGCGCAATCAGTTTATTCAGGATGTCCGCCCGCTCAATCCAGATTTACCCACCATGGTGGGTGTCGCCTATACCTTGCGCTACATCCCGGCGCGTGAAGACCTCAATCCTATTACTGTCTTTCAGGACAGAACGCATCCACAGCGTGTCGCCGTGGACAACTGTCCAGAGGGCGCGGTACTTATGATTGACAGTCGCAAGGATGCGCGCGCGGCATCTGCTGGTTCCATTCTGGTATCGCGCCTGATGAAGCGCGGCGTGGCTGGCGTAGTAACAGATGGTGGCTTCAGAGACTCTCCGGAAATTGCCAAATTATCCATTCCCGCCTATCACAATCGTCCTTCGGCACCAACCAATCTTACTTTGCATCAGGCGCTGGATATCAATGTACCTATCGGTTGCGGAGACGTAGCGGTCTTTCCGGGTGATGTCATCGTGGGCGATGCAGAAGGCGTAGTGGTAGTACCCGCGCATATGGCAGATGAAATAGCGCAGGAAGCCGTGGAAATGACGGCGTACGAAGACTTTGTGACAGAAGAAGTGCTCAAAGGCAGGTCCATTCTTGGCCTCTACCCTGCCACCGACGAAGCGGCGCGCACTGATTTTGCCGCATGGAGGCAAGCCAATGGCCGCTAATGGCGTGACACAGCGCGTATACGAAGTGGCGGCCGCTGCGGATCAGAAGGACGCATCACTTGAGACGCGGCCCCCTGCATTGCATTCGCGCATAAATTTTCAATTGCAATTGCCCTTCTGAGCCAGAGATCATGGGACTCGACCCCGACCGCAAGGCTGTGCCGCAACTGTACGAATTGCTGCGCAACCATATTCTGTCGCTGCAGCTGGCGCCTGGAACTCTGCTGTCCCGTGCTGCGCTGGCACTGGAGTTTGGAACCAGCCAGACGCCGGTACGCGAAGCGCTACTGCGACTTGCAGATGAAAACCTGGTTGATGTTTTTCCGCAAGCATCAACCCGCGTCAGCCTGATCGACATGACGCTCGCGCGCGAAGCCCATTTTCTGCGACGGTCCGTGGAACTGGAGGTTGTGCGCGAGCTGATACTACAGGATGATCCATTGGTCGTCGTGGATTTGCAGGCTCTCCTGAAGAAACAGGAGATTCTGCGTGACGCCGGTGATTTCGCGGCCTTCACAGAAGCGGACACCGCCTTTCATCGTGCCCTTTATGCAGCGGCAGGCATGGAGCCATTATGGCGGCTGCTGCATAGCCGTAGCGGTCACCTGGATCGCCTGCGACGATTGCATCTGCCCGTCGCCGGAAAGCTTAACCGCATCGTCAGCGACCACCAGAAGATCGTCGCCGCCATTGTTGAAAGAGACATTCAAAAAGCGCAGGACGCATTGCGCGATCATTTATCCGGCACGCTTGAATACGTGCCTCAGATCATGCAGGAGCATCCCGAGTTGATTCGGAATGAACAGCTTTAATAGAAAGCGAGACTTCGAGCAGCACGTTCCCGATTGATTGCCATCGACTCACGCACCAATAAAAAATCCCCAGGATCAGATTGCATCCTGGGGATTCGCACTACGGAGATGTTATTTGATTCTTTGGGGTTAACCACTGGCAAAAGTCGCACGTCTTGTGTAGAAAAATGATTAGCGATCCATCCTCTACTACGACAATCTGCCAAACCCCGAGTTTCCGCTATTGCACTTGTGAATCGCGATTGTGGCCAGCGGGCGCTGGCCATCACGACTCAGCGGTACTTAGAAGCGGTGGTTCAGACCGATAGTAACCAGCGTTGATTTGACTTTAGCAGTTTCCTGATTGTCAAATTTCAGCTTGCCTGTACCGTAAGATACCAGGCCGTATACGGTGGTACGTTTGGACACTTTGTGGTCATAGCCAATGCTGAAGATATGCAGGCGGCCTTTGGCACCGTCAAATTCGTCGCCTTTATTCTTCGTGGCGTTACCCTGATAAGAAGCCATCAGTTTGCCACTGTCACCTACGTTTGCTGACAGACCAGCCATCCAGGATTGCTGACGGAAGCCGTCGGTTTGAGCGTAGTTAGGACCACCTGGAACACCAGTAAATGAATTGAACACAGAGTTCAGGCCAGTACTGCCCAGACCGCTGCCGGCAATGGTAGTTGTTGCTGCTGCGCCACGGATCTGACCATAACCCAGATAGGCTTTGACCACTTCAAAGTCATACGCACCGAAGATGTTCCACATATGTGTTGTGGATTTGTTATCGCTGACTTCTGTGCGAATGTCAGTGCGGAAACGGTCATAGGACGCGCCGAGTGAAACCGGACCATTGTCATAGGACGCACCGAAAGAGAGCCAGTGCGATGTGTCTTCGTCTCGGTAGTAAACGTCATCCTCTTCGCCGGTTTCTTTGGAATTCTGGCCAGCATAAAGAACACCGAACTGGAAGCCTGACAGATCAGGTGTCAGATATTTGATCGCATTATCCACGCGACCATATGTTGATGCACCGAAAGCACCAGACAGCACGCCAGCCTGATCGTAACCCACGCCGAATGGGTTCAGGTTTGAAACGGTGTCAGCACCCACGTTCAGCTGGCGACCCAATGTCAGCGTACCCCAGTTTGCACCAGTCAGACCAACATAGGCATAACGACCAAAGAGGCGGTTGCCCTGAGCAGAGCGACCGTCACCCAGTGTGTACCCGCTTTCCAGATTGAAGATTGCGCTTGTGCCGTTACCCAGGTCTTCGACGCCTTTCATACCCCAGCGGTTACCGTTGCGGATGCCGCTTACCAGGCCGATATCGCGCGTTTTAGTCCAATTGTCACCCTGGGTGACCTTGGTTTGTTTGTAACCAGGACCGGCATCAACGATACCGTAGAGCGTGACGGAAGTTTCAGCTTGAGCGACTCCGGCGAAGCCGACTGCCATTGCTGCAGCGAGCAAAGTCTTTTTCATGTAATAAATCTCCTCAGGAGGTGGGTGTCGTTTTTATGACAAAAAATTCTTGTAACAGAAAAGTTTCAGAAACGTTTCAGCTTCGAGGAAATATAAAGAGTTGCTCCCGGCCTGTAAAGAAGGGCTTCTGCGGGCAATTGATCAGTTTTGAATATCAGGGCGACACCGAAATTGCACTTCCTGGCTTGTTGTCGCAACCTCATTTATGCGCACAAATTGAAATTGGCAACATCGATTGTTATCCTGCTTTTCTTCAATTACATACGTGATATCAATGGCTTAATTGCACCAACATCGCGCTCAGCAGGAAAATTGCATGTGTGGTTTTTCGTCAATATTCTGTGCTTTTTCAACAACGCCAGACATGGTTATATCTACAGAGAGAGGGTTTACCTGCATAGGGCATACACTTACGCAATCCTGACGAACTTGTGACAGAAATGCGACATTTTGTATCTTTGCCTAGGCAAGGGCCTATTGCTTCCCAACAGTCTGCCTTTGTATCAGGTGCGCATAAAAGCCGCCGGCATCCATTAATGCCTCATGAGAACCCGCCTCCACGATCCTTCCCTGATCTATGACCAGAATGCGGTCGGCCGAACGCACGGTAGACAGTCGGTGTGCAATGATGATTGTGGTACGACCCTGCATCAACCTATTCAGTGATTCATTGATCAGATTTTCGCTCAGGGTATCCAGGCTTGACGTTGCCTCATCCAGAATCAGCACGGGCGCATCTTTCAGAAATGCCCTGGCAATGGATATTCGCTGACGCTGACCGCCAGACAACTGCAACCCCCGGTCACCTACGGGCGTGTCCAGACCATCGGGCAATGTGTTTACAAAACTTGTTAGCGCGGCCTGCTCAATCGCGCGCTGCAATTGTTCCGCAGACGCCTCCGGGTTACCCAGCAGAATGTTTTCGCCAAGGGTCTGATTAAAGATCCATGTATCCTGTGCTACCAGCGCGATATTGCGTCTCAGCGATTCCTGCTGAAGCTGCTTTAAATCGATGCCATCAATGCGGATCGTGCCTTCTTGTGGATCCCAGAATCTCAACAGTAGATTGGCCAGCGTCGTCTTCCCGGAACCAGAAGACCCCACAAGTGCAATTTTGCTTCCGGGGGCAATATCAATGTTGATATCAGAAAGGACCTGCCGATCGCCGTAAGAGAAATTCACACGATCAAATTGAATTGCCGGTCCCTGACGATGCTCCTGGAGTTGCTGCGGACCGTCTTTGATGAGCACCGGCTCGCTCTCAATGGCATCCAGCCGCCGAGTAGATGCCAGCGAATCGGCCAGCTGTCTGGCTGTCTGGGCCAATTCGGTAAGCGGCAGGAAGGCAGAGACCGCAATCAGCGCCATCAGCGGCACTGTTCCCACCGCCAGTCCCTGCGTCTGTGACAGATAAGCACCAGTCAGCAGCACGGCCAGTGTCCCCATCGAGGAAATGACCTCCTGCAATGACACTTGCAATGTAATGTCCTGATACGCGGCAACACGTACTTCCTGATACTGCGCTATTGATTCTTCAAACTGCTTTCTGCGGACCCCTGTAGCCTGGAAGGCAATCAGCTCATTCATGCCTTGCAGCGTGTCTACCATGAACGCATTCATGAGGCCCATGTTCCGGCGTGACTGCTCTCCCAGTTCATCGGCACGACGCCGCATCAGCACCGGCAGGAATGCCGCCAGCAACATGAACGGAATCAGGACAAGCGCAACCTGCCAGGCCAGAGAAAACAGAATGATCAATACCGTGCTTGGAATCAGCAGCGCCACGAAGGCCGGTGCAATCATATGGGCGAAGAAAAATTCGACGGTTTCAATATCCTGCGTTGCCAGGCTCGTCAGATCGCCTGATCGGCGCCGCAGCATATATGCCGGCGCCAGACGCTCCAGGCAGTCATAAAGTCTTACGCGCATCTGCGCCAGCAGTTGATAGGCCATCTCGTGCGATCGCCAGGTTTCGTTCCATTGCAGATACGAAGCCAGCGGAACCAGGATTGCCATGGCAATCAGATAATAGCCAAAATCAGCATCGGCCTTGACCGCTGCTACGGTCATTGCACTCAATATGCTGATTGCAATAAGCGCATAAATTCTGCCCATTCCCGACAAGACCGTCAGCACCACTTGTCGTTTCCATGGTCGTATATAACTGAATAGCACCCTTAGTATTTCAATGACTGGCTTTCTGGGTAAGTCAGAGTCAATTGAGCGCGGTTGCGGGGTACTTTCAGCATTTCGAGCCGATAGTTCACCCTCTGCAGCTGGCCCCGGATCCGGATCAACTGCCGTATTATTATTCGACTTCGCAGCAACGCCAAGATTCTCGGAGTGAATGAGGCCATTTGCTACGTCTGCTGAATCTAAGGCACCTGCATGCATTATCACATCTGCATCTGTTGCATCTGCATCTATCGCGTCTGCATGACTCAACTGATCCAGCATCAATTCGCGGTAGATGTCGGAATTCCGGATCAGATCCGTGTGCTCCCCACTGGCTGCAACCCTGCCGTCATGCAGCACAATAATACGATCAGCATTGATGACACTTGAAAGTCGATGTGCAAGTACCAGCGTGGTACGACCTTGTGCCAACGATTCCAGCGCCCGCTCAATCTGGTGCTCGTTTTCCGCATCCACGCTGGACAATGCCTCGTCCAGAATCAGGATTGGTGAATTTCTGAGCATGGCGCGCGCAATTGCCAGTCGCTGCTTCTGGCCACCCGACAGGCGCAGTCCCCGCTCTCCGATAAGGGTGTCATATCCGTTAGGGAGAGCAATAATGAACTCATGCGCATTCGCCGCTTTACTGGCCGCCAGAATTTGTTCGCGCGTCGCCTCAGGTGCTGCCAGCTTCAGGTTATCTTCGACCGACCCATAAAACAGGTAAGTATCCTGCTGCACAACGGCAATACTGCTGCGCAGTGCTTCGCTGGAGTATTCACAAATGTCATGCCCACCCATCAGCACGCGACCACTCCCCGGAACTGAAAAACCAAGAAGCAGTTTGACGAGAGTGGATTTGCCGCTGCCGCTATGCCCCACCACTGCAACGCGCTCTCCCGCGTCCACAGTGAAGGAAATATCATCAAGTGCGCGACGTCTTTGTCCCGAATAGGAAAAGCTGACGTTTTCAAAGGCAAAAGACGCGCTGGGTAGTGTATTGCGATGACCCTGACCACCCGTTGCCGGCACCGGCACATTCAACAATTCACGTATGCTTTCTGCCGCTGCATTGGCCGTCATCCCTTTATGCAGCAGGGCCCTCAGGTCTCTTAATGGACGAAAGACCTCTGTACCTGCCATCAGAATGATCAGCAATGCTTCCAGAGAGATCTGGCCGTGAGACACGCGCCATGCACCCAGTGCAATCGCACCAGCCGCGCCGCCAGCGATGGTCAGATCCGTAACAGCCCGATTGAGCATATTGGTCTGAGTGACAAAGAAAGTGCTGTCACTCAGTTCACGCGCCCGTTGTGCCAGTCGCTTGCCAAATGTCATACTCTGGCCGAAAGCCTTAAGCGTAGTCAGGCCCTGAATACCGTCCAGTAAGGTATCACCAAACGCCTTATAGGTTGCAGACAGAGATAGAGCCGCCCGCGCGCTGATGCGAGTCAACAGTAACGGCAGAATCAGACCGAGAATTGCAGCGATGGAAACGACCGCAGCCACCGGTATGTCCCACCACGCGAGTATGACAAACAGAATAATTGGCACGGCCCCGGAAATAATCAACTGAGGCAGATACTCACCAAAGAATACTTGCAACTGCTCCACACTGCTGGTGGCTGCAAGTACAACCTGACCCGTTTTTCTCTGCGCAAGCCAGGCAGGACCCAGGCTGACCAGCCTGTCATATAACGACAGACGCAGCTGATCCTGTATTTTTGCCGCGGTATGATGAGCAAGGGATGCGCGTGAATATTCCAGCCCCATACGCATCAGAATAACGATAAATAACGCGATGCCCTGAGGCCAAAGCTGCACGACTGGCATACCCTGAAAGACCTGCGCAATGAGCCAGCCCATCAGAATATAGCGAATCATGCTGCATGCCACCGAAAGAAAGCCTATGACAACAGCCAGTGCAATCCTGTGACGAAAGCCTCTGGTAAAACTCAACAATTCCCGGTCTATGTACATCCTGCCCCGCCTTCGCTGTCGCTTTTTCGTTGACCAATGAATTCGCGCGACTCTCGTCAGCTCAAGACCTGGCAGACCCGCTCATAGGAGTTTAACCTGACACACGAGCACGTTCGCAATACTCCACCACTTCTGGCATAGCTCGCACCCGGGTCTTGAGCATCTTGCCAGTCGCCCCCAGTGGAATTTCTTCCACAAAAAGCACGTCATCAGGTATCTGCCATTTTGCGATTTTGCCTTCATAGAACTTGAGCAGTTCGTCGCGCTCCAGTGTTGCTCCCGGCCGTCTGACAACCACCACCACCGGTCGTTCGTCCCATTTCGGGTGGCTCACGCCAATGCATGCAGCCAGTTGAACAGCGGGATGAGCCATCGCAATATTCTCGATATTGATAGAACTGATCCATTCCCCACCTGACTTGATCACATCTTTGCTGCGATCCGTAATTTGGAGAAACCCGTCGGCATCGATGGTGGCAACGTCACCTGTGTGAAACCAGCCGTCTGCCAGTGGCTCCTTTTCACTCCCCGGATAATAGTCGCGAACCACCCACGACCCCTTCACATAAAGATCTCCCGACGTCTCACCATCCCACGGCAACTCCCGGCCTTTTTCATCTGTGATTTTGAAATCGACCCCATAAAGAGCCCTTCCCTGCTTGCGCCGCAGTGCCAGCTGCGCCTCCGTTGATTGAGACAGATGTTTGTTTTTCAATGTACATAATGACGCCAGCGGGCTTGTTTCGGTCATGCCCCAGGCATGAATCACCTCCACACCATATTGCTCCTGAAACATCTCAATCATGGCAGGCGGACATGCAGAACCGCCAATAACCGTTCGTTTGAGTGTAGAAAATCGCAAGTCATTCTTTCTTACATGATCCAGCAACATTTGCCAGACGGTTGGAACGCCGGCCGCAAACGTTACCTTTTCCTGTTCCATCAATTGATAAACCGATTCTCCGTCCAATGCATTGCCCGGAAACACAAGCTTGGCACCGACGAGCGCCGCCGCATAAGGCAAACCCCATGCATTCACATGGAACATTGGAACGACAGGCAGAATCGCATCGCGCGCGACCAGTGCCATGGAATCGGGTAACGCCGCGCCATACGCGTGAAGTACGGTGGATCGATGACTGTAAAGAACCCCTTTGGGATCGCCCGTTGTACCGCTGGTATAGCACATGCTTGACGCTGCGTTTTCGTCCAGTTGTGGCCATTGATACTCGCCAGGATAAGCGCCGATCCAGTCTTCATAGCTGATCAGTCCCGGAATCCCGCTATCAGCCGGTAATCTGTCAGCGTCACAAAGTGCCACATAGTGCCTGATCGTATGGCACTTGTCATGAATTGCCCGCACCAGTTCCAGGAAAGTCAGATCGAAACATAGCACCTCGTCGGCAGCGTGATTGGCGATCCAGACAACCTGCTCCGGGTGTAACCGCGGGTTTATGGTATGTAAGACACGTCCCGATCCACTGACTCCATAATAAAGTTCCAGATGCCTGTACCCGTTCCAGGCAAGTGTGGCAACACGCCCGGACTCGGGTATGGCCAATGCTTCAACGGCTTGCGCGACCTGTCTGGCCCGCTGTGCGACATCACGCCATTGATAGCGATGAATGCCGCCTTCTATCCTGCGTGAAACGACCTCGCCATCTCCATGATGGCGTTCCACATGCTCAAGCAGACCTGAAATAAGCAGCGGCTGGTACTGCATCAGACCCGTTAGAAGCCCTTTTGTCATTGCACTTCTCCTTTGGCAAATTGTTCGGCTGACTCATCGCGAGCCTGCCTCTGTCTTATTATGTTTTCAAGAATATTCTATAGATTATTTTGCTAAACCGACAGAACAATTTTTTGCGTTCGTCCTTCCGTTAAGCAGGCATGTCACTATCAGATTCAATCATCATCCAATTCATCAAACCGCTTCACCAGATAGTCAATCAGGGCCCGAACTGAAGGAATCTGTCCGCGCCGGGATGAAAATACGACGTGAATGATTTCACGGCGGGGCATCCAGTCCGGCAGGGGTCGGACCAGCGTACCTTGCGCCAGTTCATCACACACCATCAGCGTTGGCAGCTGCACAATGCCCACGCCTGCGAGCGCAGCGATGCGCAGCGTGATCATGTCAGTTGTAATAAGACGTGGCGTGTGATGAATCATGGCCTGCGCCGCATCGGGGCCGAACAGCGTCCAGGAAAACTGCTGCTGGGGCTGTCCCAATCCCAGGCTCGGCCAGTTTTCCAGATCAGCAGGTGCCGCTGGGGCCCCCAAACGACTGACCAGCTCGGGACTGGCAACAAGGCACTGACTTCGATCCGACAAAACGCGCATCACGAGATCACTATCCTGTATCGGAGGTGGCCGCACGCGAATTGCGATATCAATGGCTTCGGCAACCGGATCCACGCGGCGATTGGTTGCCTCGACCTGTACGGTGACCTGCGGGTACAGCGCCATAAAGTCAGCGATCATGCAGGCCACATTCACTTGCAATAACGCAATCGGACAACTGATGCGAATTACCCCTCGTGGCTCTGCCCGCGTCATTTCAATGGCCGCCTGCGCAGCCTCTGCCTCGATCAGCATGGCCTTGCAGTGTTCGTAGAAGGTCTGGCCGATATCCGTCACGGCAAATTGACGCGTGGACCGATGAATCAGGCGCACCCCCAGATCTTCCTCTAGCTGACTGAGCTTGCGACTTAGTGTGGATTTGGGCATGCCCAGTGCACGCCCTGCGGGAGCAAGACCCTTGTGGTCCACGATCTGTACGAAGTAATAGAGATTGTTCAGGTCTTGCATGGTTTTTTCGTTCCAATTATGGAACTCTGACTCCATATTTTATGTCTATCCAAACCTTTGTTCCAAGTTTATGATATCTATACTTTCTAAACAAGGAGATGGCAATGAAAAAAGTACTTGGTGTCTATAGCGCACCACGCCCCCACTGGGTCGGTGATGGCTTTCCCGTCAGATCCATGTTCTCGTATCAAAGTCACGCTAAACAGCTGAGTCCATTTCTGTTGCTGGACTACGCCGGGCCTGCAGACTTTGATTCAACCACGCATCAGCGCGGGGTAGGACAGCACCCACATCGCGGTTTCGAAACAGTCACCATCGTCTACAAAGGCGAAGTGAGCCATCGCGATTCCACCGGTAAAGGCGGCACGATTGGTCCGGGTGATGTGCAATGGATGACGGCGGGTGCCGGCATTCTGCACGAGGAATTTCACTCTGAAGCCTATGCAGAAAAAGGTGGTCCTTTTGAAATGGTTCAACTGTGGGTCAACCTGCCTGCCAAAGACAAAATGACGGCACCCGGTTACCAGGCCATTGTGGATGGCGATATTCCTGTGGTTGCACTGCCTGACGAATCCGGCACGGTCCGCGTTATTGCAGGCGAATATGCACAGCAGAAAGGTCCTGCCCATACGTATACGCCAATGCATGTCTGGGATATGCGCCTGAATCAGGGCAGCGTGACTGAACTGGATGTGCCCGAAGGGTGGAACACTTCGCTGGTTGTCCTGCGCGGTACGGTGCTGGTCAATGGGGAAACGGTGGCACGCGAAGCACAACTTGTTGTGCTGGACAGCGCCGGCAAGCATGTTTCCATTGAGGCCAACAGCGATGCAGTTTTACTGCTGCTCAGTGGCGAGCCTATTGATGAACCGATAGTTGGATATGGTCCGTTTGTGATGAACAGCCAAAGTGAAATCACACAGGCCATCAGCGACTTCAACAGTGGGAAATTTGGCCAGATGGCACCCGCGTCTGCCTGACCTGAGTTTGACTGCGATGGGCGTTTTGCTCATCGCAGAATCCTTTCCTTTACGTCAAAGGAGTATCACATGACAACTGAATACAAACGGCTCGACAAGAGCCAGGCTGCTGTTCTGCTGGTAGACCATCAAACCGGACTGCTTTCCCTGGTCAGAGATATTGATCCTGACAAATTCAAGAACAATGTGCTGGCGCTGGCCGATCTGGCCAAGTACTTCGAACTGCCAACCATTCTGACGACCAGTTTTGAAGATGGCCCCAATGGGCC
>JBEBTQ010000068.1:0-11634 GCA_040393685.1 Advenella kashmirensis
GGCTGAAATAAATGCCGACCGCGCCTCTCCGTCACCCGATTCAGCAAAAGCAATCGCCTGGGCGAAGGCTTCCCAAAGGATGTCAATGTCATCCGGCAGGCGCTTGTTATCGAACCCGAAAAACCATGACTTCTGATTGTTGAGAATGGGAATTCCTTCAAAGGAGTCAGGAACAGGCTCAGACACGCCAAGCAGACTGGCAAGTGCGCTAGCAATTGCTTTGCGATTTGCATCGGTGATCCCCCGGTTGAATATGCCCATTGCTGTAAATGGACATATGTCCTTGAGGGGGCCAGAGGAACCATCCGCGAATTGATCCTGCAGATTGGAGAGGCCATCTACCTTAGAGGCAATGACGTGGATTCCGGCAATCAGCTCTTCTCGTCTATGCCGAAACGTAAGAAGTTTGTCTGCTACCGCCTCGTAAAAGCGAGTCCAGTTGAAACGACGCTTGTCGACAGCACAATCACCGAAGCGTTCACGCCAATTAGGAGCATTGCGGAACCGGTTGATGTCTTGCGCCTTTTCCTCGAAGGTGAATCCGATCAACGTATCTGTGGTCCAGTCGCCAGGCAAGACCCGCCAGACCGTGCTTCGATTGGTGTAGAAGTACCATTCACGCGGAGGATCGAAAGGTTGCCAGTCAACCTTCAAAGTGCGGCCGTCGCCGAGGTTTTCTTTTACCGTGCCAATGGCTTTGATCGCCATGACGGATACGGTCTGGCCCCGGTTATCAAAGGGGAGATCGTGCTTCCGCGTATAGGACGACTTGATTGCAATGCTATCCCCAACCTGGATGGACTTCACTGCGTCTAGATATTTGTTTTTATACCCATTTACCCAGATGCCTTCCTGCAGAAAGCGGGGGGTCTGATCATTGGATCCACCGTATGAGGCTCCGACAAACCAACAGGCTCGGGCTCCAGCTCCTTCAGGTCTTGAATTCATATCCAGGTCTCCATAATTTTTTTCCTTCCTAGATTAACATAGCGTCCCTATCAATCTCGAACAATTCCTGAGTGGAGCGATGAACGCGGATGCCGTATTCTATCAACAGCTTAACGAGTTGTTCACCGTACATCAGGGCGATGGGAGTTTTGTCGGGCTGAGCTGCTTCCTTGATGGCGATAAGGTTGCCACGGTCGGCATAGCGGGAATAGGTCCACGCAAGCTAAACCATCAGAAAATATTATTTATAATCAGAAAGATAAATTTTAAAAAATCATTTTGTATCGTCACATACGATGGGGCTTATACGTCCAGAGTCAACCAGGCATATACGCGCTCCTTCGCCGACCTATGCCCGGACGCGGTAATTGTCCAACAGCTAGTTGGAAAATTACTCTGGGACCGATGTCACTCAATCACGCTGCGTTCGATGAATAAACACCTTGAATCGCGTTCTCGACCTGTTCCTGCGCTTGAGCCCGTCCTGCCGCTACCTTTTCCTGACCCAGTGCCATTCCCTGAGCGGAGATGAATCTCAGGTCGTGCAGGCCGATGGTTGCCAGGATGGCTTTAAGATACGGTGTCAGAAAATCAGGCTGACGACTGCGGTCGCTGCCAAAGAAGCCACCAGACGCGACGGCAATATACACAGGCTTGTCACTGAGCGTGCCCACCTTGCCCTCAGGTGTAATAATGAAGCTGCGGTTGACTCGCACGACCAGGTCTATCCAGGTTTTAAGAGAGGCGGGGACGGTAAAGTTGTGCATCGGTGTGCCAATCACTACCTGGTCTGCGGCTTCCAGCTCCCGTATCAGAATTTCAGACTGGTCCAGCGTGCTGGCAGGCGCGATCCCTGCGCTGGCGTGTGCTGCATTCGCGAGGGTATTGGCATAGGTTGAGTCGATGGGGATCACCGCAGCATTGCTCCAGTCCCGGCGGGTAATGCTGTCGACAGTGTGCTGAGTGGAAAGCTGATCCACAATGGCTTGAGAAAGCTGGGTGCTTTCTGATTCCTGACCTCGCGGGCTAAATGTCAAATGTAATAACTTCATCTGTGATCCGTAAAAAAGATTTGTCTGTTCAAAATTGTCTGTGTAAGAAATTTCGCGCCGCAGCGTTTACGCTAGAGTGCGTACAGTTCTGCGTGTTCGTTGTCAGTCTTTAGATAGCGGCATGCCAAAATGCAGTCCGCCGCTAAGCAGACCCTGGCGGAAGTAGAAGCGCTGCGCCAGGGAGTTGGCCAGACCCGTATCCAGAACCAGCCGGGCACAGCCTGCCTCTTTGCCGATCTTCTGCAGAGCTTGCAGCAGTCGCGCACCACAATGCGTGCCGCGTGCCGTATCAAGTGTCACAAGATCATCCACATACAGAAATGGCCCGTAGATGAGATTCTCCTGAAGTCGATATCCTGCAAGAGCAATTACATCTGTCATATTCACAATTGCCAGTATGCGGTATCTTTCTGTTTGCTGCATGCGTCGCACTCGCTTTAAAAAATCGCTGGCGTTTTCCAGATGAGGTCGTAACTGAAGCATGACGGAAAACGCGGCCAGAATCTGGCTGTCTGACTCAAGGTGAATAATCCGCTGACTATTTGCGTCAGACCGTTGCGTCTGATTCGGCCCATTTGTCTCGTTAGGTCGATTCGTCTCGCTATGCCGATTTGTCCGATTTGCAATTTTGCTGCTCAAATCGCTAGTGTCTTCAATGTGCACGCCGCTCGTCATCTTCCGCTCCAATTCACTGACATTATCAATCATTGGACATATATTAAATTTCATATGTCATAATCTGAAGAGCCAAGAAACGAGATACGGACTAGTCCATGATGCGTGCTTCCCTTTCACCCGAACGCTACGGTTTGTCATCCCTGGATCCGGGCGACAGGACACCGCTGTATCAGCAGATTTATTTGCGTCTGCGCAATGCCATCACTGAGGGACTCATTCCTCCTGAAGAACGCATTCCGTCGGCGCGCGCTTTAGCCAAAGAACTGGGGCTGGCTCGCGGAACAATTGAATCGGCGTACAGTCTACTGGCAGATGAAGGGTACGTGCAGAGCAGAGGACAGGCAGGTACTGTGGTGATGCCGGGACTTGAGCATAAGTCGTCCGCAGTACCTGCAGGTCAGCGTTCCGAAGCCACAAGGCCAGCCGCTTTGCCTTCGCACCCTTCAGTGCCGCCATTTCAGATGGGACTGCCAGCATTGGATGCGTTTCCCCGCAAAGTGTGGGCACGCCTCGCTGCGCGCTGTGCCCGTAGTACACAGCCTTATGATATGGCTTATCCACTATTTGGTGGTGCAACGGTTTTGCGCGAAGCGATTGCTGGGTATCTCAGGGTCTCACGGGGCATCGATTGCATGCCGCAGCAGGTATTTGTCACATCGGGCTATCGGGAAACGTTAAATCTGGTGCTGCACACGCTGCTGTCGGCGGGTGGTAAGGCATGGATTGAAGACCCGGGTTACGCACCCACAAAGCGTGTGCTTAGCGGTTACGGACTGGATTTGATCCCCGTTCCCGTGGATGAAGAGGGGATGTGTACTGACTATGCCAAACGTAATTGTTGTGATGCTCGTCTTGCTGTGGTAACCCCGGCTCATCAGAGTCCGCTATCTGTTTCCCTGTCGCTGCCGCGCCGTCTGGCCTTGCTGGAGTGGGCAGGAGCCAATGACGCATGGATTGTTGAAGATGATTACGATGGCGAGTATCGATATCAGGGCAGGCCGCTACCTGCGTTAAAAAGCCTGGATACGCAGGGCAGAGTGATCTATTCAGGTACTTTCAGCAAGGTCATGTTTCCAGCTCTGCGACTGGCTTATCTTGTCGTGCCCCGGACATTAGTGAGCTCGTTCGACGTTTCTGTGCAGACATTGGGCGGCGGTATTCCCGCTATTACACAGTCCATTGTCGCCATGTTCATGAAAGAAGGGCATTTCAGTCGTCATATTCAGCGGATGCGCAGACTTTATACCGACAGGCGCGAAGAAGTGGCCGCGGGGCTGATGGATATTCTGGGCGAACACATGAGCGCCGAATTGCAGCCTGGCGGGATGCATCTGATTCTACGGCAGAAAGACGGCAGCGCGTTTGATGATATTGCGATCGCGCAGAGAATTCGGGAGCAGGGCATGTTCACCGATGCGCTTTCCAAATGGTACTTGAAGTCGCCTGTGAGTCACGGACTTCTGTTCAGTTTTACCAATGTGCCCTCCCGTGACGCTGCGCGTGAGCTGGCCAAACGGATTCTGCCGCTCTTGTAGGTCGCAGCAATATTGTAGGTGTGATATCGGTACAGACGCGAGCGCGCTGCGCGTTACACGCTGTATAGCGCGGTGGAGAATCGGCTTCTGTACACGATAATATGCTGTGAATTACCAGCAATCATGGCTCAGCCGAAGTGTTCGATCATGGCTCTTTCTGCGGTTAATCAGGCTGAATATAATTTAATGACAGATCACTCACTTTGGAGTCAGTAATGCAAGCACGATATGATTTTCCCAAGACTGCCCCTGCTGTTTTTAAAGCCATGTATGCACTGGAGACTGCGGTCATGCAGAACCCTGAGGTTGAAAAACCCTTGCTGCATTTGATCAAGATACGTGCCTCGCAAATCAATGGATGCACATTTTGTGTGAATATGCATTTGGAAGAGGCACGCAAGGACAATGTGAATTCACAACAGCTGGATCTGCTTTGTGTGTGGCAGGAAGCCCAGGTATTCAGTCCCAGAGAGCGCGCGCTCATCGCATGGACCGAAGCCATCACGCTTGTCTCCGAAACCGGTGCCCCTGATGAAGGCTACAACGCCATGTGTGAATTTTTCTCTGAAGCTCAGATTGCAGCCTACACGCTGGCTATTGTGTCAATCAATGGCTGGAACCGACTGGTGCTGACCGCGAGGTCTGTGCACCCCGTACACGGGTCAACACAGGCGAACGCAGCATAGGATTGCCATAAAACAATGAGTCGGAAATGTGAGGAAGCCGGAACCTGTAAAGGTTATCGGCTTTACCTGCATCGGCTTCATATTACCGGGATCAGTGTCGAAGCACAGCCCGCGCAGCACGCAATCGCTGTACTACAGCAACAGCATTTCGAGAGCAAACGGGTATGGTGAAAAATCCCGCGATCATTCGATTTCCTACAATTTATTCCGGAACAGCCAGGCAGCCAGCGGCATCGTCACAAGCGTGATTCCCAGAAAAGGAAGAAAATCGTGCCATAGCAGAGTGAGCGGCGCGCCTTCCAGATAAATCCGCCGCACCAGATCAATGGCGAATCGCAGTGGATTGGCGTACGTCGCGATCTGCATGAAATGCGGCATATTGCTGATGGGCGTTGCCAGTCCTGAAAGCAATGTCAGCGGCATGATCATTACAAACGTATAGAGCATGGCCTGCTGCATGCTGACAGAAAGCGCAGAAATCGATAGCCCGATGCCGACAATGGTGATCATGAACATCAGCATGGCCAGAAACAGTGACCAGAAACTTCCCGCCATTGGAATATCAAACCAGAATAGCGAAATGCAAAGCACCAGCATGGCCTGTGACAGACCAATCGCAATGGACGGGAGTGCCTTGCCGATCATGATCTGCAAGGGCGTGTAAGGCGTAACAAGCAGTTGATCGAACGTTCCTTGTTCACGTTCCCGCGCCACGGAAAGTGCCGCAAGCATAATGGTCTGAATCATGCTTAGCGAGGCTATCAGTGCAGGCACAATATTCCATCGCGTCTCAAGATTGGGGTTGTACCAGGCCCTGGACGAGACAGAAACTGCCGGTTTGATATGGTTCCCGTTGGACTGATTGTAGGCCGATACAATCGCCTGAATCTGCCCGGAAGCAGCGCTGGCAGTGGTCGAGTTGCGACCATCCAGAATGACCTGTAGCGGCGTGGAATGCCCGGCAGAAAGCAACCTTTCAAAGTCGGGACTGAAATGCACTACCAGAAGCGCAGAACCGGTGTCGATGACATCTGCAATCTGATTTGCTGATTCCAGCGTGGCAACGCGGTGGAAAACACCGGTTCCGTCAAAGCGGGCGATCAATTCCGTAGAAGCACCGCCGCGACTCTCATCCAGCACCGCATAGGGCACATTGGTCAGATCGAAATTGGCCGCATAGCCAAACAGCATGCTCTGCAGAATCGGCGGCACGATCAGAATCACGCGATTGGCCGGATCCTTAAGGACAGCAATGAATTCCTTCTGGCAAAGATTGAGCAGACGCAGCAGATAATTAAAGAATGACATCATAGCGATCAGTCCAGTCTCTTGCGAGTAACGAAGCGAGCAAGTCCCAGCAGTGCGACCGCGTATACAGCCAGGATCGAGCAGTTCTTGATTATCATGGGCCAGTAATTGCCAGCCAGGAAAAGAGATTTCACCAGTTCCATAAAATAGGTCGCTGGCACCATTTGCCCGATGATATAGACAGCTTCCGGAACATTGCGCAAGTCAAAAATAAAACCGGTAAGCATCATGGCGGGCAGAAAGCTGGCCAGTAACGCGACCTGGCTGGCCAGAAACTGATTCTTTGTGAGCGCGGAAATCAATAGACCAATGCCCAGAGATACAAGCATGTAAAGCATGGAAGATAAAACCAGAATCCATAGCGATCCGTACATCGGCACATGGAACAGAAAACGTGCCGTGAACACGCACATAGCCAGGCCAAGCAGTCCGATAAAGAAGTAGGGAATGATTTTTGCAATAAGAATTTCGACAGGTCGCACCGGTGTGACGAACAGCGCTTCAATGGTGCCCCGCTCCCATTCCCTTGCCATCACCAGGGCGGTCAGAAACGTACCGACCAGCGTCATGATAAGTGCAATAAGACCAGGCACCAGGTACCAGGTACTGTTGTTCGCGGCATTGAACCACATGCGGTCTACCACGACAACCGAGCCGCGACTGGCGTCAGCATGACTGCGCGCAGCCTGCTTCTCTCCCCACTTGCCGATAGCGCCTTCCAGATAACTGCGTACGGCACTTGCACGCGTGGGATCAGAACCCAGCACCAATGTCTGTACCTGAGCATCGCCTACCTCAAACCGTCGCGCAAAATCAGATGGAATCCTTAGTATGGCATCTGACTTGTGTTCCTTCATCATCCGTGTTGCTTCCTGCATGGATGTCACTTTGATGGGTATAAAGTATTCGGAGTGTTCAAGACTGGCGGCCAGCGTCTGTGCAACAGGTGACGGGTCATCCAGCACCACAGCAATGCGGGCTTCTCGTACATCAAACGTCAGCGCGTAACCGAAGATCAGGATCAGTGCTATGGGCAGTCCTATGCCAATAAGCAGATTACTGGCATCGCGCCATAGCTGACGAAATTCCTTGCGTGTGAGTGAAATCAGTCGCACCCAGAAGCTGCTTTTATACTCGGCCTGGCTATTTGCGAATTCAGTCGTGTCTGATTGCACCTGCACGTCTTTGGTTCCGTCGCTAGGTTGTGTGCCGACGTGCGCGGGTGAGCGGTTACTTGAATTTGTCATGCCGCCACCTTCTGATCACCATTGCGTTCGCTGCGTCCCTGCTCGACGATCCTGATAAACGCGGCTTCCATGGTCATTCGTTCAGAGCCGCCTGCCTGTTTGCGAACCTCATCGGGCGTCCCGTAAGCGACAAGCTTGCCGGCGTCTTGAATGACAATACGATCGCAATATTCAGCTTCTTCCATAAAGTGAGTGGTAATAACAATCGTGGTGCCGCTGCCCGCAAGTTCCGTGATGCGTCGCCAGAATCCGCGTCGCGCCAAAGGATCGGTTCCACTGGTAGGTTCGTCCAGAAACAGAACATCCGGCTCGTGCAGCAATCCTACCGCCATCGCCAGCCGCTGTTTGACACCACCAGGCAACTGGCCCGCAGGGGACTTTTGGTAGCGTTGCAGTTGAAATTGCTGGAGCACAGCGTCTATGCGCTGCGCAAGCTTTTGTCGGGACAAGCCATAAGCCCGTCCGAAAAAACGGAGGTTCTCCATGACCGACAGATTGCCATATAGGGCGAATTTCTGTGACACATAACCGATACGCCGGCGTGCTTCGGCGCGTGCCTTGCGCATGTCCATGCCAGCGACTTCTGCATGTCCGCTGGTGGCAGGCAGCAGGCCGCACAGCATGCGAAACGTCGTAGTCTTGCCCGCCCCGTTCGGGCCGAGAAGGCCGAAAATTTCACCACGTTTGACATTGAAGGTCGTACTGTCAACGGCGGTAAAGTCACCGAATTTTCTGACCAGATCCTTGACGTCGATGACGGTATCACGATTATCAGTGTCCGGATGCTTCGTGCCATTTGAATGCACTTTTGGCGTGTCAGAATCAGGCGATTCGATGCCGGCACGTTGGTCGTCTTCTACAGTATGTGCAGCTTCGGTCGCCGTGCCATGTTTTTGCAAGGAGCTCTGATCTTGTGACGGCGCGTGACCCTGCGAAAGCGCCGGCTCTGCAACGCTGTTCCCGTGTTCTTCCAGTCCGGTGCGCAACAGCACCATGAAGCCATCTTCCAGTCTGGCTTCAGAGGGCTGCAGGTCGCGTCCGTTCAGGTCAAGAGCGGACATATCAACGTCAGCACGCCTAATCACGCGCACATCTCCTGCTTCGGGCACGGCATCAATGACGGCGGAAGCATTGTCCAGCAGGCGTGCCTGCAGATCGCGCGGATGTTCTTCGTTGGAAGGCGTCACCAGATAACACAAATCACGAGCGTAATCACTTGTCTGTTGTGGCGGACCACTGGAAAGCAATCGACCTTCGTGCAGCACATACACATTGGCGCAGCGTTCAGCCTCATCAAGATAAGCGGTGGTCAGAAGAACAGACAGATTCTCCTGCTCTCTCAGTTGCTCGACAATTTCCCATAGTTCCCGTCGGGACAGAGGGTCGACGCCAACGGTTGGCTCGTCCAGCAGCAACAGCTCAGGAGAGCGAACCAGTGTGCAGGCAAGTCCCAGCTTCTGTTTCATACCGCCGGACAATTTGCCTGCCAGTCTGGAGGTAAAGCGTTGGAGATCTGTCATATGCAGAAGGTTAGCAAAGCGCTCGCGGCGAACCGCCTGAGGAACGCCATGCAGGTCAGCATAAAGATCGAGATTCTCCTGAACGCTCAGATCTTCGTACAGCCCGAATTTCTGCGGCATATAACTGATGCGATTCTGTACATTCTGCGGATCGCGTATGACATCTGTATTCAGAACATGCATTGTGCCCGCGTCGGGCCGCATCAGACCGGATACGAGTCGCAGGAAGGTCGTTTTGCCGGCACCGTCAGGACCGACAATGGCCGTGAGTTCACCAGTAACGACCTGAATATCAATGGCATCCAGCGCTGTCACTGTGGCGCCGGTCTCCTTGACCTTGAAGCGCTTGATAATCCCTTTGGCATCGACGGCAAGACCGGTATGATGACGATTGTGGTCGACATCATTCTTCAGGTCAGCATTGTCATTTGTCATGAGTGATTTTCCCTCAGCAGGCGAGCCGGAGTATGTCACTTGCGATTTCCTGGAGCAAGTTTGCCGTCCCTGTCAGACACCGTATCGTCAAGTGCAATATTGACAGTGGCTGGCATGCCCAGACGAAGCCGGTTATCGGCATCATCCACCAGAATCCTTACCTCATAGACAAGACTTGTACGCAATTCTTCTGTCTGCACATTCTTGGGTGTGAATTCTGCTACGGATGAAATGTACCCGACACGGCCGCTAATGGACTCATCGGGGTGGCTGTCCGTGATGACCGTGGCAGGCATATCTGCTTTGACATGTCCAAGCTGTACCTCGTTGACATAGGCGCGTACCCATTTTGGCGAGGTAAGAGCCAGCGTGTATGCAGAATTGGAAGGTGAGGCCATATCGCCGGGTTCCAGCAGGCGTGCACGCACGATGGCATCGGTGGGTGATTCGAGAACGGACAGTTCCAGCTGATGTTCAAGGAGTGCCAGATTGGCTTTTGCTGCTTCCAGCTGTGCCTGAGCCTGGGCAATGTCTTCTGTTCGAGGACCAATTTGCGCCAGTTTCAACGCCTTGCGCTGATTCTCCAGCTGAGCCTGCGCCACCTGCGCCTGCGCCAGGGTATCGTCCACTTCCTGTTTGCTGATAGCCTGTCCGCCAGAACGGGTCGCAATATCCTTCAGTCGTTTGTGGCGGATATCGGCCTGCCGGGCTTCGGCTTCGGCAGCCTTAACCTGAGCCTGCAACTGCTCGACTTCTTCGGGACGACTGCCGTTTTTCAGTTTCAGCAAAGCCTGTTCCTGGGCAGCAACCTGAGCTTTCGCCTGGTCAGCCTGCAATGAAAGCGTGCGGGTGTCTAGGGTTGCCAGGACTTGTCCTTTCTTCACCTGGTCGCCTTCCTCTACGCGCATTTCATTGACCCGGCCGCTGTTCTCAAAGGCGAGCGAAACCTGGCGAATATCTACATTGCCATAAAGCGTGAGATGATCGGTCTCGGGAGCGGGCCGCCAAAAGTACCACCAGCTACCGGCTGCAATGGCAATAATCGCCAGCAATACTAGGACTGCAATTTTCTTGTTCATGATTGAAATATTTTTTCCTGAATGGATGGGATCCGGAAATATCAGCTATAATTCTAATTCCAATTTGAATTAGATGTAAAGTATTGCGTATGCTATATTTATTACAATCATGATGCAAAAGAAAATTGCGCCAGGCGCCAGCACCTCTATGAAAGCCCCAGCTTCGGCTGCTAAAACACCAGCCTCCGCAGCCCCTTCGCAACGTGGCGCTCGCGCCACGCGCAGCGATGGTGACGCCACCGTGAGACACATTATTTCAAAAGCGGGAGAACTATTCGCCGAAAAAGGCTATGCAGATACCACCAGCAAGGCAATCTGCGAGCGTGCCGGCGTAAATATGGCAGCTGTGAATTATCACTTTGGCAGCAGAGACGGGCTTTATCTTGTTCTTCTCAAGGAAGTGCATAAAGAAGTCATGAGTCTGGATTTCGTCAGAAAAATCGGTCAAAGCGCTGCACCTGCATCCGAAAAACTGTACTTGCTGATTCAGGGTCTGCTTCGTGCCAACTACGACGCCAAAAGCTGGCATATCCGTCTTTGGGCGCGCGAGTTGCTGTCTCCTTCGCCCATACTGTCGCAAATCATGCGGGAAGAAGCATGGCCCAAGTTCGAGGTTCTGCGTGACGTGATCATGGAGCTCACTGGTATGCCAGTGCATGAACCCAAACTGCTGCGGTCCATTCTGAGCGTAATAGGTCCTGTGTTGCTGATGCTGGTGATCGACAGGCGCATCGAGACCCCGATACAACCTCTTTACGAGCACACTGTCGAAGAGATGGCACGCCATATGCACACTTTTGCCATGGCAGGTCTGAAGGTCGTGGCACAGGACGCGGGCTATGGCGTTATTGACGCGTCATTTTCCGCAAAGTCGTAGTTCTGTATATCAGAAACTCCGATAATATAACCGTCATCTCAACCAGCCCAACCAGCTCAACCAGCTCAAACCAGCCCAACCAGCTCAAACCAGCCCAACCCGCCCAACCAGCTCAACCAGCCCAACCAGCTCAACCAGCTCAACCAGCTCAAACCAGCCCAACCAGCCCAACCAGCTCAACCAGCTCAACCAGCTCAAACCAGCTCAAACCAGCTCAAACCAGCTCAAACCAGCTCAAACCAGGTTCTGGTCTCGTCCTGACAGTATCA
>JBEBTQ010000069.1:0-11624 GCA_040393685.1 Advenella kashmirensis
GTGTGCTGGAAGACTGGTGTAGTCCATACCCGGGATATCATCTTTATTATCCAAGCCGACTCCAGTCATCCGGAGCAATGTCCATCATCGTCGATGCCTTGCGCTATAGAGCATGAAAACGCGGGATTAATGAGTTCAGCTCAGTAGTGAATGCGGATTTAGGGGCTTAATCGAATCGGCGCCATCGCTTAGTATTCAATTTCCAGAAAGAAATGAAAACCGACAGGACAAGGCGAATCAGCCCGCATTGCTCTCTCCAAATTCTCTTAAGGTTTTGAGTGTATGCACTGGTTCCTTGCGAACGATGCGAAACATGCCATCTTTACCACGTGCCCGACTTGATTCGTTGTCCCGGTCGATTCCGGGCGATTTAATATTCAGGCAAATTTTCAACGCGTTCAATTTACGCCTTCTATCGTTAGCCTTGATTTTCTTGGCTGGCAATGCCAGCGCACAGCAGACAGTAAAAACGGAAAAAGTGGCTCAAGCATCTGCGGGCACTAAGGTATTGATCGCGTATTTATCTCGTACAAACAATACGAAAGCAGTTGCTGAGCTCATACAGCAGCAAACGCAAGGAGAACTTATGGCACTTGAAACACAAGTGCCATATCCAGAGAATTACCAGGCGACCGTGGATCAGGTAAAACGTGAAAACGAATCCGGATTTTTACCCGAATTGAAAACGCGTGTCACCAATATCGCGCAATACGATGTGATATTTCTGGGTTTTCCCACGTGGGGTATGCAAATGCCACCGCCGATGAAAAGTTTTATGAAACAGTATGATTTGAGTGGTAAGACGGTGATTCCATTCAATACGAATGCGGGATATGGGGTAGGCAGTGGTTTTGATGAGGTTGCACGAATTTGCAGTCGTTGTACCGTTCTACCCGGCCTGCAGCTCAAAGGCGGGAAAGAACGCGATGGGATTTTGTTTGTGATGGAAGGGCAAAAAGCCATCGAAGCAAAAGCGCAGGTTAGCCAATGGCTGATGAAACTGAGACAGGTTAAAGGAAAATAAATGAATACGATTACTCTTAATAATGGTGTCTCAATACCGATTCTCGGATTTGGCGTCTATCAGATCACTGATTCCGCTGAGTGTGAGCTATCGGTCATCCATGCAATTGAATCAGGTTACCGACTCATCGACACAGCTGCCTCATATCAGAACGAAACAGAGGTGGGTAATGCAGTCAAAAGTGTCGGCATTGATCGCAATGAATTATTTGTTACGAGCAAATTGTGGTTGCAGGATACAAATTATGAGGGAGCCAAAGCGCAGTTCGAGCGCTCTTTGAATCGTCTGCAAATGGATTATCTGGATTTGTACTTGATTCATCAGCCGTTTGGCGACGTCCATGGGGCGTGGAGGGCCATGGAAGAGTTGCTGGCAGAAGGCAAAATTCGCGCCATTGGGGTCAGCAATTTTCATCCTGACCGTATCGCTGATTTGGTTGCGTTCAATAAAGTGACTCCGGCAATCAATCAAATTGAGGTCAATCCCTTTAATCAGCAGCTGCATGCCGTACCCTGGCTGAAAACACACAACATTCAGCCTGAAGCATGGGCACCATTTGCAGAAGGTCGTAATAATCTTTTCAGTCATCTCATGCTCACTGAGATTGGAAAGAAGTACGGCAAATCAGTGGGGCAGGTTGTGTTGCGTTGGCTGACTCAGCGCGGAGTCATCGCATTGGCCAAATCGGTTCGTAAAGAACGTATGCAGGAAAATATCGATATTTTTGATTTCGAGCTTTCCAGTGATGACATGACCAGAATCACTGCCATGGATACGGCAACGAGTGCCTTTTTTTCTCATCGGGATCCGGCGATTGTCGAGTGGCTGACCGCGCGGAAACTGGATGTGTGATCTTTTCGTATAGAGGGTCCGGCGCTCAGATGCCTATAAATGCGCTGGAGATCAGGCGTCCTCTGTCTTCATTTTTTATTACAGCCAAGTGTCAACCAATCATCATTCAATGACTCATAATCCCAAACGGCCGGATTTCAATAAAGTACATCAAAGCAGTTGGCTGTTTCTGGCCATTTTGGGCGCCTTAATGGCCTTTACATCGCTCTCTACAGATATTTACCTGCCAGCCATGCCTCAAATGCATCGAGATTTGCAAGGGAATGTGGAGTTCACCATTACCGGCTTTCTCGTGGGCTTTGCCATCGCCCAGTTGATATGGGGACCCATCAGCGACAGCATTGGTCGACGCATTCCATTACTTATCGGCATGGTTCTGTTTGTTGTCGGATCCATTGGCTGTGCGCTATCGGCCAACATTGAGCAGATCGTGTTCTGGCGTATTTTCCAGGCACTGGGAGCCTGTACCGGACCCATGCTTGCGCGAGCCATTATTCGGGATCTGTATGCTCGGACAAAAGCCGCGCAAATGCTGTCTACTTTGACGATCATCATGGCGATAGCACCCATCGTCGGACCTTTGCTTGGGGGACAGATCATCAGAATCAGTACTTGGCACAGTATTTTCTGGTTACTGGCCGTCATTGGTGGGGTGATGTTTCTTTCGATCTTCTTATTGCCCGAAACGCACCCGGCTGAAAAACGCACCAGGACGTCTCTTTCTGGCGCCTTTTGCAATTACCGAAAATTGCTGAGTAACAGACAATTTATGCGCTATACCTTATGTATCGCATTCTTCTATGTGAGTGCCTATGCATTTATTGCAGGTTCGCCCTTCGTATATATCTCGTACTACGGCGTCGGGACTCAATACTATGGTGCGCTTTTTGCTATTAATCTGCTGGGTGTTATCGGCCTGAGCTTTGCCAACCGTTCGTTGGTAAAAAAAATCGATCTGGATACATTATTGCGTATTGCAACCGTGATTGCCATGATTGCGACGATTGTCCTCGCCTTGCTGGTATGGTTTCAAATGGGTGGAATCTATAGCATCGTGATTACGGTTTTTATATTTTTCTCCATGAATGCAATGATTGCTGCCAGTGCCACTGCGGCGGCGCTAGATGGCGTGCCTGAACTGGCTGGATCCGCTTCAGCATTGATCGGCGCATTGCAATATGGCAGTGGCATTATTTCGTCAGTTCTGCTGGCCAGACTCGGCGACGGAACACCATGGACAATGGCCTGGATTATGGCGGTGTTTACGATAGCGAGTGCAGCAATGGCGTTAATGCCGCAGGGGAGGTGAAGTTGTTATTTTTTCTTGCCCTCATGCTTGGAATGTTAAACCCAAACTATAGTCGGACCCCGCGTGCCAACATTTCATACGTCATGTGATATAGACTAAAATGCCATTTTTCAGGTAATACAGTACGCTCCACGAGCGGCATGACGGCGAGATGGTGATGAAACTTCTGATTATTGAGGATCACGAGCAATTAAGATCACTCTTGACAGAGCATATGGAGTCACGCGGTTTCGTGGTCGATTCTGTTGACAGCGGTGGAATGGCGGTGGCGTTGATCAACAGCACCCATTACGATGCAATCATTCTGGATCTGGGTTTGCCGGATATGGACGGATTGCAATTGCTATTGGATCAACGTAAGAATGCAAATAGCCGATTTCCATCCTGCATCGTACTGACAGCGCGCGACGCGCTGGAAAGCAAGATCGCTGTTCTGAACGCGGGCGCTGACGATTATGTACTTAAGCCGGTGGATGTGACGGAACTGGAAGCCCGTATCAGAGCAGTGTTGCGCCGCTCTGGAGGTGAGTCAGACAAGCTGGTACAAGGTAATCTTTCCTTTGAACCGCAATCTCGACATGTCTCGGTAGACGGACAAGTCGTCGTGCTGGCCAAACGCGAATTGTTGCTCCTCGAAGAGTTGCTTCGCTCGACGCCCAGAATTGCCATTAAAGATCACATAGAAGAACGGATATATTCTCGCCAGGAAACGGTAACGTTGAATGCTGTGGAAGCATTGGTATCACGACTGCGCCGAAAGTTGCATGCTGCCGGAGCGAGTGTTCGTATCGATACGATACGAGGTATTGGTTACCGCCTGGTTCCGGATGATTCCCATGTTTAGCCACAGCATCAGGAGCCGATGGCTTCTCTCCATGGCTGTCGTACTGGTATTCGGGTTTTGCGCCCTGGCCATCAACCTGTATGAGACCAGGGATCAATTGCGCCGCAGCATTATGCTGATTGCAGCGCATGAAATTGGTGCCGGGCTGAATTCGCAAAGCGATTTTACAAAACTGCCGTCACATCACGCAGACAGCGAACTTTTCTACACACTGTATGCGTCAAATGGTGATCTGCTGTGGCATTCTGCGAATCTGGAGAATCCAAGACGGCTGCGCCGCGGGACGCTACAGGATGAAATCAGGCTTATTCGTACCACTGTGCGTAGTGGTCAAGGAGACATTATCAATGTTCCCGTTACGTTAACCGACGGGAGCACACTGATGGTAAGTAAGAATGATCATCTTGAGCGAGAGCTGATTGACAATCTGTTGCATCAGCGTATTGTGCGAGCTTTGTCATTACTGATTCCCTTTGGGTTGATCGTGATTGGCCTGCTGTTTGTTCTATTGCGTTGGACTTTATCGCCAATTAAAAAAGCGGTTGGGCTTGCGGAGAACATCGGGCCAGATCAGCCGGATTTGCGCATCCCGCTGAACGAATTGCCTAGTGAGGTGCGTCCGCTGGCACGAGTGGCCAATGAAGGCCTGGATCGTCTTGCTCAGGCATACAAATATGAGCAGGGCATAGTGAATGATGCTGCCCACGCCTTGCGCACTCCATTGGCAGTTTTGGGACTTCACTTGCAGAAACTCGATATTTCAGATGAAAAAGGAACGGCCGATCTCATCCGGGAGTTTGAGAAAGTGCATAAACTGGTCAATCAGTTACTGGTGCTGGCTCATCAGGATAGGCTGCAGTTGCTGACTATGCAAGGAGAGCAGCACGCTGATCTGGCAAGAATTACGCGTGAGGCCGCGGGCACGATGCTCCCACTTTTTGAGGCTGCCAATCGAAATATTGAGGTCAGTCTGAATGAGAGCGTGTCGGTACGGGGAAATGCTGAATTGCTGCGCGAAGCAATCAGAAATGTTCTGGAAAACGCGCTTTTCCATGGTGCCGGCAATGTCACTATGACCATGGGCGCACCTGTCGGGGAGATCGTCGCTTTAGACATTCAAGATGAAGGTACCGGCGTCCCGCCTGAAAAGCAGGAAGAAATGTTTTTGCGCTTTCGCAAAGGGCGAGAGAATAGTGCGGGTTCGGGCCTTGGATTGGCTATCGTACGAAGCACCCTGCGCAATACCGGGGGCGATGCCAGCTTCGTCAATGCCATGTCCGGTACAGTGCAATTGCGGTTCCGTATTGCAAATTCAATTTATCACTCCTGAAATAATATTTTCACTCAATGCCCCTGTCAGATTTTGGTCAGCTTACTACAATAGTATAAAAAATATAAATTGTAACGAGAATAAGTCGTATTCGTATTAATAGAAGAGTACGACGCCTTAATGTGAGTGAACATGATTATTGGCAGGCATGCTTCAACACGCCATTTTTGGCGTGCTACCCGGGTGGGTGTCATTTTTGCAGTATCTGGTTTTTCAGTGCACGCCCAGGAAGAATCCGTAACAACGCTTTCGGACATAGTCGTCACCGCCGCAGGTTTCGAACAGATGGTGGCGGATGCACCGGCAACGATTACCGTTATTCCAAAAGAGAATCTGGAAGGCAAGGCATATCGAAATATCACCGATGCGCTGGGAGATATTCCTGGTGTGTCTATTGAAGGGGGAGCGGGCGGAAAGCTGGAAAGTACAAATGTTACGATTCGCGGAATGGGCGAGGATTATGTCCTGTTCATGCAGGATGGTAAACCGCTGGGCGCATCGTCAGAAGCGTACTATAACGGCTTTGGCGGCGGCGCGCAGGTCAACTGGCTGCCTCCTGTTTCAGCCATTGAGCGAATTGAAGTCATTCGCGGACCCATGTCGTCGTTGTACGGCTCCAGTGCACTGGGTGGTGTCATCAATGTGATCACCAAGAAAGTAACGGATGAATGGACAGGAAACCTGACGCTGGATGGCACACTCCAGCAACATTCTGATTCAGGAAACGCATATCAGGGTAAGTATTACTTGAGTGGACCGCTAATTAAAAACAGGCTCGGTCTGACAGTCTATGGCACCCGCTATCAGCGGCAGGAAGATGACATAGAATCGGGATATGCGAAGCAGCGCATTCTGAGCAATAATGCCCGGCTCGATTGGATTCTTGATCCGAATCACAGTCTCAGGTTCGAAGCCGGCCGCACAACCACGGACAACCTGCGCACCGAGAAATCAGGCACCCCAAGTGGCATGGATAATGAGCGCGTCACTTACGGACTGACCCATGACTGGAAATGGGGCAATAACAACTCGACCAAGACGTATCTGCAACGGGAAGACGTCAAAATCAACAATGACTCCAACTTCTCCAAATATGAGTCGACCGTATTCAACACCAAGTCTCTGATTCCTTTTGATCGTCATATGCTATCGGTGGGTGCAGAATTCAAGCAGGAGGAAACGGATCACGATGCAAACCGCTTCCCAGGCTCCAAAGCACTGAACCTGACTCGATGGCAGGCTGCGGTGTTTGCAGAAGATGAGTACAGTCTGACCGACAATTTCTCGCTGACAACGGGTATTCGCTTTGACAAGAACGAGCATTATGGGAATCACGTTACGCCACGGTTATACGGCGTTTACCACTGGAATGAAAATCTTGTTTTCAAAGGTGGCGTAAGTGGTGGTTTCAAAACGCCGACGTTAAAGCAGGCCGACGACAGCATTGTTGAGCAGGCCGGCCGGGGTCGCTCCTGGGACATGGGTAACTCCGATCTGAAGCCCGAAAGCAGTACCAACTACGAACTTGGCTTTGCATGGAGCAATCCGGATTCCGTCAACTTCGGCGTGATGGCATACCATACCCGATTCAAGGACAAGATTGACAAAGAATACATATGCAATACACCCGAAGGTGACGCGCCATCATGCACCTTCAATGGGCAGACACGATACAGTATCCAGCAATATACAAACCTGGATTCTGCAACCTTGCAGGGTATAGAAGCGACCTTCGGCATGCCAATAGGCCCCGTCTCATTAACCACAAACTATACCTACTCGGACAGTGAAATTACCAGCGGTCAGAACAGTGGTAAACCGCTGAACAATACGCCGCGGCATATGTTCAACGTTAGTCTGGACTGGAAGCCGAACGATGCGCTTGGCGTCTGGGGCAAGTTCAAATTCAAAAGCGACACGATCGATGGCGGCGAGGACCGCATTCCTTCCTACGCGCTGGTAGACACCGGATTGACATACCGGTTCAATCGTCATGTCAGTGGGTACCTGGCCGTCTATAACGTACTGGACAAAAAGGTAAGCAGTGAGTCCTACGGGAAAACGCTGGACGGAAGAAGATACTACGCAGGCGTATCAATGGAGTTTTAAATGATCTTTTTTCGTTACGCCATCATCGTATTGCTATTTGTCTGCTTACCAATAGCAAGTCAAGCCAAAGTCATCGATCTGTCCAAAGCACCTGCCTATCCCGCTCTCTATGAACCAGAGAGTCTGACCGTAGATTCGCCGCCCGATCTGGTGCTGCTTGGCGCGGACCTGGTTGAAATTGCTGTCGCATTGGGAGGTGCAGACCGAATCCTGGCACGACCGGATCCGATCGACTTACCGGGTATTTCCGGTACGCCAAACAGAATGCGGGAGTGGGCCGGTGTTGAAGGTGTCGCGGCACTGCGACCCGGCCTGGTCATCGGATCGTCTGTTATTAACAGACGCCTGCTTGATGGTCTCAAATCTATCGGCATAGAAACGGATTTGATTGATCGAACGCTTCCCGCAGTAGACAAAGTGGCCAGAATGGCAAAGCACTTGAAGGCAGAAGAGCGCGGGGCTGCATTGATTGCAAACATCGAACAGGATTATAAGAAAGCCAAGGCGCCAAAAATTAACGGCCGTCCAATTCGGATTCTGCATGCCTCAAAAATGGGAGCAGGCAGTAATTTTACTGCCGGTGGGGCAGAAACGGCAGTTCATAATCTGATTGAACGTGTTGGTGCGCTCAATGCCGCAGCGGAGATTGGCAGGGACCGTTATCGACCCATTACGCCGGAGGGGGTGATGGCAATGGCGCCTGATGTCGTCATTATTTCGGCAGCCGAAATTGCTTCGTTTGGAGACCTGGACACATTCTGGAAGGATTACCCAGGCCTGGCATTTACACCAGCGGCAGAAAATAAGAATCTGATTATTATGCGTGAATTGCATGTCAGAGCGGATGCCGCATCGTCCGGGATCGCATCCGCGCAGCTGGCAACCGCATTGAAAGAGCTCTTCAAATGACAGTGGCAACGCAATTAGCGCGGCCCGCCAGACCCAGGAGTCGGATACCGCTTTTAGCTCTTCTTGTCATTCTGTTTTTAATGATGGCATTGCAGTTGTCAATCGCAAACGGCGCAATTCCTTTGAACTTGAACGAAGTGCTTTCTGCATTGATGTCCCGCTTCTCGTCATCAACGCTGTCTCGAGATGAAGCGCTTAATGCCGCGGTTGTCTGGGACCTGCGCCTGGCACGAAGTCTGACTGCTGTCGTGGTGGGCGCGAGTCTGGCTACCTGTGGTGCAGCCATGCAAGGTTTGTTCGGAAATCCTCTGGCGGACCCCGGTCTGGTTGGCGTATCTTCCGGCGCTTCTTTGGGTGCCATCGCTGTGGTCGTATTGCAGATTTCCACCTTTGGTATCTGGACCTTACCCATCGGCGCGTTTGTGGCCGGGGTGGGAACCACCTTTCTGATTTATGGCCTGGCCAAGCCGGGGCGAGCAGGCGCTGACAGTTCAACGCTGTTACTGGTCGGTATAGCGATTAATGCGATTTCAGGTGCAATAGCCGGTTACCTGACTTATCTGGCCACGACAGAGCAGCTGCAGAGCCTCATGTTCTGGTCGATGGGTTCGCTGTCATCGGCAAAGTGGCTGACGCTTGCCATTACCGTTCCTCCCACTGTTATTGGTATTTGTCTGCTATTGATGTGGGCACGCCAACTGGATCTGCTTGCGCTTGGCGAACGTCAGGCAAAGCATTTGGGTGTAGATGTCACTCGATTCCGGCGCAAACTGATTTTTGTGTCAGCGTTGCTGGTGGCAGCTGCCGTGTCCTTCAACGGCACCATCGGCTTTGTGGGATTGGTCGTTCCACATTTTTTCCGATTGATGATCGGCCCTTCACACCGCATGTTGATTCCGTTTTCAGCCGCGGGAGGCGCGTTATTGATGCTGGTGGCAGATCTTGCCGCCCGTACCCTGGACCCGCCCAATGAGATTCCCATTGGTGTCATTATGGCATCACTAGGCGGGCCATTCTTTTTGTGGATGATTCGACGCGGGAGTCGATTGACGGGACAAAGGCAGTGATCAAAGTTGACAATGTGACGCTGGCAATTCAGGGAAAAATGCTACTGAATAATGTCAGTCTATCGTGTGCTGCAGGGACGATTACCGCGCTTTGTGGCCCCAACGGCGCAGGCAAATCGACATTGCTTTCAGTGATTGCCGGAGACATGGAGCCGGATCAGGGCAGCATAGCATTATTGGGCCGTTCTCTTGATAGCTATACCATTCTTGAGCTTGCCCAGATTCGCTCCGTGTTTCCTCAAGGCGCGCCTATCCGATTTGGCTACAGCGTAGAAGAAGTGGTCGCAATGGGACGTGCGTTTCGGGAACTTCCCCCGGATGCCGATCAGGAATCCATCGACCATGCCATGGAGGAAGCCGAGATAGCACATATGGCATATCGGAATGCTCAGACACTTTCTGGTGGTGAAAAAGCGAGAACAACCTTTGCACGCGTTCGTGTACAGGACACACCGATAGTCCTGTTGGACGAGCCTACCGCTGCGCTGGATTTACGCCATCAGGAAAAGGTGCTGCAGTCGGCCCGTCGTATCGCCGCATCAGGGTCAGCCGTCATCGTCGTCCTGCACGATCTTAATCTGGCCTCTGCGCATGCTGACTCAATAGTTCTTCTGGAAAGTGGCTGTATTGTCGCCCAGGGATCCCCTGGGCACGTGATGACAAGTGAACTGATCAGTCAGGTATACCGGCAGAACGTCTGTGTCATCCCACATCCTCGACGGGATTGTCCTGTCGTGCTAATCGATTAACAGAGGTCATGATGAATATATTGAATAGTTCAAAAGTTGTTGCTGTTCTGGAGCGCGAGCATGGCGCAGCGAAAGCACAGCGCGCTCAGCGCATCGCAGGCTCCACGCCCAGGGACAAGACACAGCAACGACCAGACTTTCGTACCTCAGACATACACCGAACACATTATTTGTCTATCGGACCGACTCAGGGTCGTTGGCTGTTCGCACAGGCGTTGGCATGCAATGCTAAAGAAATTGTTGAGTTTGGCACATCCTTCGGTATTTCGACTTTGTATCTGGCAGCGGCGGCAGCTGAGAACAACGGTACGGTAACAGGAACTGAGTTTCACCCGGATAAAGCAGAAACAGCCCGACGCAACCTGAATGACGCCGGGCTCTCTGCAACCATTCTGTCCGGAGATGCCAGAGAAACACTTGCCGGCGAAGGACAAAAAATTGACCTGTTGTTCCTTGACGGAGCGAACGATCTTTATTTACCGATTCTGGAAATGTTATTGCCGCGCCTTGACCGTGGCAGCGTGGTGATTGCGGATAATATTCCAGTCTCAGCTGAAGAACGGCGCGAGAATCCGGCTTCAGACTTCGATGCATACCTTAACAGCTCTGAAAACGGCTTTATCACTTCTGTGATCGGTTTCGAGAAAGGTGGCATGAGTTTTTCTGTGAAATGTTGAGTAAAGGCCAAATGAATAAAGAAATGGATCAACCACGGCGTCGACCCGAATTACCCACACACGAGCTGACAGTAGCAGACAGTTTTGATCTGCATCCCGGAATGCGGCGTGTTCTGTTCGATGCGCCTGCATTCGATTACAAACCAGGTCAGGATCTGGTACTGATGCTGCCACTGGAGGAAGGAAATCTGGGACGCCGTCACTACACCATTCGACATCGCACAGAACATGGCAGGATTTCAATTGACTTCGTGATGCATGGCGAAGGCGCGGGACCGCGATTTGCGCGCGACGCCAGAGCGGGACAAAAGTTACAGGCAAGAGGCCCGCGAGGGCGAAGCTGGCTGCGGGAAGGCTATACAAATTATCTGATTTGCGCAGATGAAACTGGGCTGCCCGCCGCCTTGCACATGGCAGAATCAAGAGGTCAATACCAGCAGATTCACCTTGTGCTGGAAGTGCAGAACGAAAGCTGGAAAGTTCCGGCACTCGATATTGGCGTAAGCGTAGACTGGATTTTTCGGGGTGATCGTCCCGCCGGGCCAAATAATTTAATACGCGATCATGTCGCACAAATGACGCTACCGGACGATTGCATGGCGATTGTGATTGCAGAGACCTCAAATACCCGGGCTGTCCGACATCACCTTATTGAACGAGGATTTACGAAGGAGAACATTGCCTCGGAAGGCTACTGGCGACCCGGCAGGATCGGTGGGCATGATCATGTGGAGGAATAGGGTGGGTGATGGTT
>JBEBTQ010000070.1:0-11553 GCA_040393685.1 Advenella kashmirensis
CAATTCAAGGCAACAGCATGTTTCAAATTACTTTACCCGATGGTTCCAAGCGTGATTTTTCCCAACCTGTACAGGTAGGTGAAATCGCAACTACCATCGCGCCCAGCCTGGGCAAGGCGGCGCTGGCAGGTAAAGTGACATTCAACGGCGCTGAACCGCGTCTGGTGGATACTTCGTTCGTTATTGACAGTGATGCCGAGTTGTCCATTGTGACAGCCAAAGACGCAGATGGTCTGGACATTATCCGCCATTCCACCGCCCACCTGCTCGCCTACGCGGTCAAATCCCTGTTTCCCGATGCTCAGGTAACTATTGGTCCGGTCATCGATAACGGGTTCTACTACGATTTCTCGTACAAGCGTCCCTTTACTCCCGAGGATCTGGAAGCAATCGAGAAGAAAATGGCAGAACTCGCCAAAAAAGACGAGAAAGTCGTGCGCGAGGAATGGTCTCGCGACGATGCAGTCGCGTTTTTCCGGGAGCAGGGCGAAGACTATAAAGCAGAAATCATTGCTTCCATCCCTCAGGATCAGCAGATTTCCCTTTATCGCGAAGGGGATTTTGTCGATCTCTGTCGTGGCCCGCACGTGCCGTCCACAGGAAAGCTCAAGGTCTTCAAACTCATGAAAGTGGCCGGTGCGTACTGGCGCGGAGACAGCAATAACGAAATGCTGCAACGCGTTTACGGTACTGCGTGGGCCACCAAAGAAGACCAGGCCAGATACCTGACCATGCTCGAAGAGGCAGAAAAGCGCGACCACCGCAAGCTGGGCCGTGAACTGGACCTGTTCCACTTTCAGGACGAAGCACCTGGCCTGATTTTCTGGCATCCCAAAGGCTGGCAGATCTGGCAGCAGGTCGAGCAGTATATGCGTGATGTCTACCGTGAGAATGGCTACCAGGAAGTCAAGGCACCCCAGATTCTTGATCTGAGCCTCTGGAAGAAAACCGGCCATTGGGACAACTACAAAGAGAATATGTTCACGACCGAGTCCGAAAATCGTGTATACGGGCTCAAACCCATGAATTGTCCTGGGCATGTTCAGATTTACAACGCCGGTCTGCACTCCTACAGAGAGCTGCCTATCCGTTACGGTGAGTTCGGACAATGCCACCGAAACGAGCCTTCAGGTTCGCTGCACGGTATGATGCGCGTGCGCGGTTTTACCCAGGACGATGGGCATATTTTCTGTACTGAAGACCAGATGCTCAAAGAGTGTGCCGAATTCACAACACTTTTGCAGAAAGTCTACAGGGATTTCGGCTTTGACGAAGTGCTTTACAAAGTTGCTACGCGGCCCGAAAAACGTATCGGCGATGATGCCGTCTGGGACAAGGCAGAGCATGCTCTCATGGAAAGCCTGCGCAGCTCCGGCTGTGAGTTTGAAATCTCCCCCGGGGAAGGGGCATTTTATGGTCCCAAGATCGAATATACGCTTAAAGACGCTATCGGTCGTCACTGGCAGTGCGGCACCATACAGGTAGACTTTTCAATGCCTGCGCGGCTTGGGGCGGAGTTTGTCGACGCCAATGACCAGCGCAAAACGCCTGTGATGCTTCATCGGGCCATTCTGGGTTCACTGGAGCGCTTCATCGGTATGCTCATCGAAAACCACGCCGGTGCCATGCCGCCATGGCTTGCGCCGGAACAGGTGGTGGTCTGTACCATTTCCGAAACCTTTTCCGAGTACGCCACAGAAGTTGTCAAAGAATTGAAAAAACACGGTTTTCGTGCTTCCGCAGATTTGCGCGGTGAAAAAATCACCCGTAAAATCAGGGAGAACAGTATGCAGAAGGTTCCCTACATTCTCGTTGTTGGCGAGAAAGAGCGTGACAGCGGTGCAGTCGCAGTCCGCGCGCGCGGCAACCTGGATCTGGGAACCATGTCTGTCAATGCATTTATAGAGCGCCTGACTCAGGACGTGTCAACACGTCGCGACGTCACGGCATAGTTCATTTATTTCAGGAGATCTTAACATCGCAACCGAAAAAACCAATCGTATCAACGCTGAAATTCGCATTCCGGAAGTCCGGCTTATCGGCGTTGATGGCGAGCAACTGGGTATTGTCAAAACAGCCGAAGCCCTGCGTCAGGCAGAGCAGGAAGGCGTGGATTTAGTAGAAATTGCTCCCAACGCAGAACCCCCT
Organism: Advenella kashmirensis; assembly: GCA_040393685.1. Taxonomy (GTDB): domain Bacteria; phylum Pseudomonadota; class Gammaproteobacteria; order Burkholderiales; family Burkholderiaceae_B; genus Advenella; species Advenella kashmirensis_C. Next base: position 2,149 of record JBEBTQ010000070.1, read on the forward strand.
GTCTGCCGAATCATGGATTACGGCAAGTTCAAGTATCAGGAGCAGAAGCGCCAGCAGGAAGCCAAAGCCAAACAGAAAATTGTCCAGGTCAAGGAAGTCAAATTCCGCCCGGCAACAGACGAAGGCGATTACCAGGTCAAACTGCGCAATCTGCGTCGTTTCATTGAAGACGGCGACAAGGCCAAAGTCACACTCCGTTTCCGTGGCCGTGAAATGGCTCATCAGGAACTTGGCATGCGCGTACTTGAGCGAGTTCGCGACGATATGGGCGAATTGGTACAGGTTGAAGCCATGCCCAAGCTCGAAGGCCGTCAGATGGTAATGGTTCTGGCACCAAAACGCAAAGCTGCTGCCGCTGGCGGCAAGGCAGACAACAAGTAAACACGGGTCGCATCGCGGCGCCGTTGTTCATGTGGGATGTAAGAAGATGCATGTACTATTTATCATAGATCCACTGCCTTTGCTGAAGGCATACAAGGACAGCTCGGTTGCCATGATGCGCGCGCTGCAGAAGCGTGGCCACGACATCAGCGTTGCGCTGCAATCCGATATGTATGTCGATCTGGGTCGGGTAAAGGTACATGCACAAAGAATCCGGCTGGATCCGGAGGCAGACCTGCATGCCCACGATTGGTGGACAGATTCCGGCGAGCCGGTGGACACCGAAATGAACACGTTTGACGCGGTGGTGATGCGCAAGGATCCTCCGTTTGACATGGAGTATCTGTATTCAACTCATCTGCTGGAAGCAGCTGAGCAGCAGGGTGCAAAGGTATTCAATTCAGGCAGGGCCATACGCAATCACCCCGAGAAACTGGCCATTACCGAATTCTCGGAGTTTACAGCGCCAACGCTGATCACGCGTACCATGTCGCGCCTCAAAGCCTTCCATGCAGAGCACGGTGACATTATTGTCAAACCGCTGGACGGCATGGGTGGTACGGGTATTTTCAGGATCACGAAATCGGATCCCAACGTCAACGCTATTCTGGAAACGCTGACGGTTGATCAGACGCAGACCATCATGGCCCAGAAATATATTCCCGAAATCGTAGAGGGCGACAAGCGTATTCTGCTGATTGATGGCGTACCTGTCCCATACGCGCTGGCACGAATTCCCCTTGCAGGAGAGACGCGTGGCAACCTGGCAGCCGGCGGTCGGGGTGTTGCCCGCAAACTGTCCGACAGCGACCTCGCCATTGCCAACCGCATCGGACCCATTTTGCGCGAACGCGGACTGCTTTTGGTGGGACTGGACGTCATTGGTAAATACGTGACCGAGATCAATGTCACAAGTCCTACCTGCTTTGTTGAAATCACGGAACAAACCGACTTCGACGTCGCTGACCATTTTGCTGCTGCGCTTGAGAAAGCCGCAGCCGTTTGAAGGTAAGAAAATGACCACCCTCGCTCTTATAGCGCATACGCCACTGGCTTCGGCCTTGTCCGATTGTGCTCAGCATGTTCTGGGCGAAATCGACAACTATGCCTTTTTTGATATCGAACCCGATGTGGATCCGGAGTCTAAAGCGGAAGAACTCACTACGCGGCTCAAATCCATGCTTGGAACAGACAGACAGGTGTTGATCCTGTCCGATCTGGGCGGGGCAACGCCCGCGAATATCGGTGCGCGGGTAGTCCGGGAATTGCAGAGTGCAGGCGTTAAGGCTCATATTCTTTCCGGCACCAACGCCTGTATGTTGCTCAATGCAGTACGCTATCGAGAACAGCCGCTGGACCAGTTGTGCCAGTCCATTTTTGAGGGGGGCAAGAAAGGCATGAAATGTGTCGATCTGGCTCCTAACGACTAACCTATTTATAACCGAACGCGTACATATGGCTTCAGTTGATATCGTAATAAGCAATAAACTCGGGTTGCATGCCCGTGCCGCCGCCAAGTTGACACAGCTGGCGAGCAAATATAAAAGCGAAATCTTTATTACGCGCGCATCCCAGCGCGTCAACGCGAAAAGTATTATGGGTGTGATGATGCTGGCCGCGGGTAAGGGAATTACCGTTCATCTTGAGGCAGAAGGCGACGATGCCGATGAAGCCCTGGCTCAGATCCAGGCCCTGTTCGAAAACAAATTCGGCGAAGCGGAATAACGCAGGCAGCCTGCCTTCAAAAGGGCAACACTCGCAATACAAATGAATATACGCGACTGCACGCGTAGGGGAAGAGACAATAGCACGATGACAAACGACCGACACACCTCAGCCGCTAAACATTCTGTATTTACCTTGCAGGGCAAAGGTGTCGTTCGTGGATTTGCCATTGGTCGTGCCGTCGTGATGGGGGCCGCCACCCTTGAGGTTAATCACTACCGTATTTCTGCAGAAGACGTACCGGCCGAGTGCGCCAGACTGGATCATGCGCTGCAAATTGTCCATGACATGCTGCAGCATACCATCGAGACCCTGCCTTCCGATGTTCCGAAGGAACTGGTGCCATTGCTCACTGTGCACAGCCTGCTGGTTGCAGATCCTGAACTGGCGGCGCAAACAAAAGAACTGATCGCCAGTCGACAGTACAACGCTGAGTGGGCGCTGAGTACCCAGGGACAGATCCTTGCTGAACAGTTTGCCGTCATGGATGATGAATACATTCGTGAACGCGTTGCCGATATTCATCAGGTGATTGAGCGCGTCATTCAGATTCTGGCCGGCTCAGGCGAATTAATGCTGCCTGATATGTCAAGCGATATGGATGTGAATTCGCTGATCGTGGTCGCCCATGATATTTCTCCCGGTGATATGCTGAAACTGCGTGGCGGTCGCTTTGCCGCATTTGTGACCGACCTGGGCGGCCCCACCTCGCACACTGCTATTGTCGCCAGAAGCATGAACGTACCGGCGGTAGTCGGACTGGGCAATGTACGTGCCCTGGTTCACGACCGCGATATGCTGATTGTGGATGGCGAGAAGGGGCTGGTATACGTTAACCCCACGCCCGAAATCCTGGCTTTCTATCAGCAGAAACAGGAAGCCTTTATTCAGGAGCGGGCAGCACTGATTCTTTCCAAGGATGAACCCGCCATTACACTGGATGGCAAACGGGTTCGTCTGGAAGCAAATATCGAACTGCCTCACGAGGTGTCGCAGGCTCTTGATATGGGCGCTGATGGCATCGGGCTGTTCCGCAGTGAATTCCTTTTCATGGGACGGCAGATTCTGCCTACCGAAGAGGAGCAGTTTGAGGCTTACGCTCATGTTCTGCGCGCCATGCCCGACAAACCGGTAACCATTCGCACGCTTGATCTGGGCTCAGACAAGACACTGGATGGAGAGGCAACGGTTGCGGTCAACCCGGCGCTGGGTCTGCGGGCGGTACGCTACTGCCTGTCGCGCCCCGATCTATTTGCCACACAATTGCGTGCCTTGCTGCGTGCTTCAGTTTATGGACGCCTGCGCATTTTGATCCCGATGCTATCGCACATGCACGAGTTGCTGGCTGTCCGGGAAGCGATTGAGTCCGCCAAAAAAGAGCTGGATGCAGCGGGTCAGGAATATAACGATAATATCGAACTTGGGGCGATGGTAGAAATTCCGGCCATTGCCATTGCCATTGAGCCGTTTCTGAATGCGCTGGACTTCGTCTCCATCGGCACCAACGATCTGATTCAGTACACCCTGGCGATTGACCGGGTGGACAATGAGGTTTCAGATCTGTACGACCCCTTGCATCCGGCCGTACTCCGGCTGATTTCCCAGACCATCCAGGCAGGTGAACGTGTCGGCAAGAGCGTTGCCATTTGCGGTGAGATGGCCGGCGATGCCCGTTATACCAAGCTGTTGCTGGGTTTGGGGCTGAATGAATTCTCCATGCACCCGCAGCAACTGCTGGACGTCAAAAAACTCGTGCGAACCTCGCATACGAATGCTTTGCGCACGAAGATTGCGACGGCACTCAATCGCGCCGAATCCATCGATCTGAACAGTCTGGGTATTTGATCAGACGCCGCCGGATTTATAAGGTCGCGAATTAGCGTTCAAAAAAGCAGATTGCGTTGGGTCGCACCATGTTGCGTCATCCGGGGCTCGCAGTAGTTCAGTACCTGATATCGAAAAAAGGACACAAATCGTGTCCTTTTTCTATTGCGAAATTTGCAGAAGGCCCGCTAGAGTGCCTTCTGCAATGATGCGATCAGTTGTGGTAAGCCTGCTCGCCGTGGGAACTGATATCCAGACCCTGACGCTCTTCGTCTTTATCCACTCGCAGTCCGCCAGTCACAAGGCCGGCTATCTTGAGGGCAATGAAGCTGACGATGGCACTCCAGATAATGGCGATGACGATACCCTCGATCTGGTGAAAGAGCTGACCAGGGATCATGCTGGCCGACTCCAGGCCGGGGCCACCCAGGGCTTTGGCGTTCAGAATACCTGTAAGAATGCCACCCACGATACCTCCAACACCGTGCACACCGAACACATCCAGCGAATCATCGGCCTTGAGCAAACGTTTCAGACCATTGACACCCCACACGCAGAACAGGCTGGTAACGATACCAATCAGTAACGCCCCTCCAGGTCCGACAAGACCAGCTGCGGGTGTAATACCGACCAGGCCGGCTACTGCGCCTGATGCACCACCAAGCAGGGAAGGTTGTCCTTTGAATTTCCATTCGGCAAGCACCCAGATCACGATCGCTGCAGCGGTGGCGAGCAGGGTATTGAATACGGCCAGCGCAGCCTGGTTGTTGGCACCCAGAGACGAACCGCCATTGAAACCGAACCAGCCCACCCACAGCATGGCTGCACCAATCATGGTCATGGGCAGGTTATGCGGTTGCATGGCTTCTTTGCCATAGCCAATACGAGGGCCGACGACATAGGCAGCCACAAGTGCAGCTACACCGGCATTAATGTGAACAACCGTACCGCCGGCAAAATCCAGTGCGGCGCCAAAAAGCAGGCCTTTTTCTGCCCAGATCATATGTGCAATAGGTACGTATGAGAAAGTGAACCACAAGGCCATGAATACCAGCACTGCAGAAAATTTGATGCGTTCGGCAAAGCCACCCACGATCAATGCGCAGGTAATGCCCGCAAAGGTAGCCTGAAAGGCAACGAACGTCAGTTCGGGTATGGTGCCGGACAGAGCGTAGGTGTCGTTTGGCAGATCCAGTACCCCGGACAGGAAGGCTTTAGACAGATCGCCGAAGAAGGCGTTACCGTCGGAAAAGGCCAGCGAGTAGCCATAGACAAACCACAAAATGGTAATGAGAGCGAATGTCACCAGTACCTGACTCATCAGCGAGAGAATGTTCTTGCTGCGAACCAGACCACCGTAAAACATGGCAAGACCAGGGACAACCATAAACAGAACAAGTATGGTCGACACGCTTACCCAGACTAAATCGGCGCTTTGCATTTTCAGTTTCCTTTTTTTGATAGATAATTGGGAGCGACGGGCTTAGAGCGCCGCGTTACCGGTCTCGCCGGTACGAATACGAATGACGTGTTCAAGATCGCTGACGAAAATCTTGCCGTCACCGATCTTGCCAGTGCTGCCGGACTGGCAGATCGTTTCGATGGCCTGCTCAACCTGCTCGTCGGCAACGGCCGTTTCAAGTTTGATTTTTGGCAGGAAATCCACCACGTATTCGGCTCCGCGATAGAGCTCGGTATGTCCTTTTTGCCGTCCAAAGCCTTTGACTTCGGTAATGGTCAGGCCCTGAATGCCAATTTCGGCCAGGCCGGCTCGAACTTCATCCAGCTTGAATGGTTTGATGATGGCGGTAATCAGCTTCACAATGTTCTCCCTTAAATAACTTGTGTCTTTCAGGACCGGTTGTCCATGGCCTTGTCAAAGCAATAGTTGTGCCAGCTTTTTTCCTTGCCAGGACGCTGCCGGCGCGTGCAAATGCCGCAAGATCGCGCATTTATGCGTACGAAACGCCTCATATTGGTGCGTTACGGATTCCAGTGCCCGGCATTAGTCGTCAGTGAACCGCGGCTGTGCCCGAATTCTTCGACTTAGTGCATGCACCGCAGGCAGCTGCTAATCTGTAACAGAAAGGAATTTTTAGATTCGGATTCAGATAACATTCAGGTGAACTGCGTAACAAATTACAGTAGAATCAAAGAACCCATTCAAACTCATGACTTAAGAGGTGAAGCTTTGAAGAATGTATCCAAGTTCAGTCTGATTGCCATGTTGTCTGCCGCCGCATTTATTGCCGGCTGCGATAATAGTTCCGATACCGCTGACACAAGCAGCGCACCAGCCACATCAGAGCCCGCTGCTCCTGCCACTGAGCCAAGTGCTTCAGAACAGGCTAAAGAAGCGGCTGACAAAGCAGCCGAGGAAGCGAAAGACGCGGCTGAAAAGGCTTCTGACGCCGCCAAGGAAGCAGGCGAGAATGCTGCTGAGGCAACTAAAGACGCAGCCGATAAGGCAAGTGACGCAGCCAGCAGCGCTATGGATTCTGCCAAAGAAGCAACCAGCAACGCTGTCGAGTCCGCCAAAGAGGCCGGATCCGAGGCTGGCGAGGCAGCGCGTGAGAATGCCGATGCTGCAATGAAGTCTGCAAGTGAGGCTGCTGAGTCTGCAAAAGAGGCAGCGAAGGATGCCGTCGAGTCAGCCAAAGAGAAAGCCTCCGAGGCAAGCGAGTCTCTGCGTCAAAGCACCGAAAGTTCAACAGAAAGCAGTGCTGGTTCCACACCTTCCGAAACGACAACGCCAGAGACAGACTCTTCTGCTGCTACACCGACAGAAAGCAAGCCTGAAGGTACATCGGAAGCGGGTTCAACCACCACGCCTCAGTAAGACTGGCGCTGGCAAAAGTCATTAATCTGTTTTTGAATATTCCGCTACTGAAGTGACCGATTTGACGGGTCTGGGTCAGTAGCGGTTTTTCATTTTCATCCCGAAACGCGAGCACAATTTTCACACGATGACAAAAAGCAGTCCTGCGCGATGCCGGACGCCAGCACGGGTCAGCGAGGATTGGGAAATGTGTACAATGTCAGAGAAGGGCAGCATCGTCGTTGCCGCATATAAAAGGAATTCGCAATCATGAAATCCAATCAGTTATTTGAAGATTTCCAGAAGAACATCCAGGAGCTGATCAAGAACAGCCCCGCCGCCGATATTGAAAAAAACGTGAAAGCCTTTATGGCTCAGGGCTTCTCGCGGCTTGATCTAGTCACTCGTGAAGAATTTGATGTGCAGGTGGCGCTGTCGGCCAAGCTGCGCGAGCGTCTTTTTGAACTTGAGGCGCGTGTCAAAGCATTGGAAGAGAAGGCAGGCATTGCTGCCGCCCCTCAGACAACGCCTGAGACAGAACCCCCAGCCGGCCCCATAGCCGATTAATTTCGATAGCTGATTAATTCCGACAGCTAATTAATCCGCATAGCCGATTAATTCTGATAGCCGTTTGAATAAGCGGGGCGCAGCCACAGCGCCCTGAATACGGCATTTTCACAATAGACATTTGCTTCCCGTTCTGACGCGCTGGCGTTCTGGCTATGCCAGAATTTGCGGATCGTTCGGAGGAATCAATGTCTTTAGCTGTTTTGGCCAGCCGCGCGTTGCATGGCATGCACGCACCGGAAGTACTGGTGGAGGTGCATCTGGCTCCGGGGTTACCTTCATTCACTATTGTGGGTCTGCCTGATACGGGCGTCAGGGAGAGCAGGGAACGCGTGCGTTCGGCCATCCTCAGCAGCGGTTATAGCTTCCCGGCTGGCCGTCTTACGGCAAATCTTGCTCCTGCTGATATACAAAAAGAATCAGGCAGGTTCGATCTGCCTATTGCCCTGGGCGTGCTGCTCGCTTCAGGACAGATAACGCTTTCCGACCAGGTCGCCCGCCGCATATTACCCAATATGGTGTTTGCCGGTGAATTATCGCTCACGGGTGCTCTGGTTCCTGTGGCTGCGCCCTTGGTGATTGCGCTTGCGGCGGCACGATCAAATCATCATTCCGTTCTTGTGCTGCCTTCAGAGAATGCACAGATGGCCGCACAGATTCCCGGGCTGACCGTACTGGGCGCCCGAAGCCTGCAGGAAGTCGTGCAGCATTTGGAGGAGTCGACACCGCTGACACCAGTCAGCGGCGACGCCTGGGTTGAGACGAGTGACGCCGACGTTCCTTGCATGTCAGATGTCCGTGGCCAGGCCGTCGCGTGTCGCGCGGTGGAAATCGCTGCCAGCGGTGGGCATGGGCTGCTCATGTCGGGCCCTCCGGGTGTCGGCAAAAGCATGCTGGCGCAGCGTCTGACCGGGCTGCTGCCGCGTCTGGACCGTGAGGCGGCGATAGAAGTGACGGCAATCCGCAGCCTGCGAGAGGCGAGGGCAGGTTTCTCGAACCAGGTTCCGATGCGGGCTCCCCATCATTCCTGCACGGCGGCAGCATTGATCGGCGGCGGATCAAACCCCCGGCCTGGCGAAATCAGCCTGGCCCATCATGGCGTGCTGTTTCTGGATGAGCTCCCTGAATTTCATCGACATGTACTGGAATCGCTCAGGGAGCCAATGGAAAGAGGTGAAATATGTATTGCCCGCGCAAACCGGCATATCAGTTATCCGTGCCGGTTCCAGCTGATTGCTGCCATGAATCCGTGTCCCTGCGGCTATCTTGGCAGCACTCACAAACCTTGTCGCTGTACGCCCGAGCAGATTGAGCGTTATCAGGGACGATTGTCAGGCCCATTTCTAGATAGAATAGACATGCTGCTTACCCTCACATCCCCGGCCAGAGGCTGGCAGCAATTGCCGCCTTCAGAGACCTCAGCAGTGATCCGTGCGCGGGTTGCCATTTGTCGGCAACGACAACAGCAACGACAAGGTAAGCTGAACGCGCAGTTGGATGCCGCACAGTTGACGGGCGACTATGGACCGGAGGCTGAAGCTGGCGGATTTCTGTCACGCGCCGCTGAACACTGGCACTGGTCGGCCAGGGCAGTACATCGTATCCTGCGCGTAGCCAGAACCATCGCCGACATGGCTGATAGTTCTGCAATCCGCCTGGCAGATGTCAAGGAAGCGATGACGTTTCGCCAGCAACTGACGCGCTAGGATCAAGGGTAGTGCTTTCAAATCAGCCTGATCCGGCGCCAGTCGGGTCTGATTTCGTCGCCTGACGACCACACAATGGACAAATTGACGTCCGCCAGGGACGGCAACGCACATAACAGCTGACAATTTGAGAAAAATCATTGTATAATCAATGGTTTCCCACATGCCGTAGGCGTTTTTTGCCGTTTTGGCCGCTGCTATCCCAGTGATGGCAAAGGAACCAGGGCAGAAAGAGCGTTCGAGCGGATTTTGCAGGGAAAAGGATACGGGTCAGCAAAGTCTTAATAAACAGGTTATTAAGCACCTTTTATCCACATTAGCAGGTATCAAGTTATGCCCAAAATGAAAACCAAGAAAAGTGCTTCCAAGCGCTTTATCGTACGC
>JBEBTQ010000071.1:0-11289 GCA_040393685.1 Advenella kashmirensis
CTCTCGTTTCTGATGGGGCTGCAGAACGCTCTCATTACCAAACTCTCCCGTTCGGTGATCCGTACGACGCATGTAACCGGCATCGTTACCGATATTGGTATCGAACTGGGCAAACTGATTTACTGGAATCGCGGAAGGACCGCCGCAGACGGCACGCATTTTGTGGTGGCCGACAGGGCCAGACTGCAATTGCATTGCGCCTTATTGCTGGCTTTTTTCTCTGGCGGAACCCTGGGTGCCTGGTGCTTATTTCCTTTATTCCCTTGTTTGACGATATTCGGGCGTGGCTGGTGGGGCGCCGGGCACCAGACGCAAGCGATTAGCCGCGAATGCCGGTGACAAACGTCGGTTTCTGGATTCTTTGTAAATTTTTTCCCATGCCCACACCGCTGTGGATCAGGCCATTCATTGGCGAGATGATCGCGATCAGGAGGGCTGCACAGTATAGTCGCTTTATCATAACTAGGGTAAACCCTGATAAACAGAAAGTCATTATATACAGGGCAGTTTTGACTTTACATAGTTTTATGATGGCAAAGTTGATCTGAATCATGACTGCTTTCAGATCGCCGGGCTATTTTGCAACATGTGCACTGGTCTGCATACGGGCGCGGTCGTATTGGTGTATAAACACTGTATAAATTTACAGCCTATTATTTGAACAATGACCACTATCGCCCTGGACAAGCCCTTTGCCTTCGTTGACGTCGAAACAACGGGCGGGTCTGCGTCAACGGATCGCCTCACGGAAATTGCCATCATTCGCTATGATGGTCATGAGATCAGTTCATGGCAAAGCCTGATCAATCCGCAATGCCGCATTCCGGGTTACATCGAAAGTCTGACGGGCATCAGCAACCGTATGGTGGCGGACGCGCCTGCCTTTGAAGAAGTGGCCGGACACATTGCGCAGTTGCTGGAAGGTCATATTTTCGTGGCACACAATGCACGTTTTGACTATGGCTTTATCAAGAACGCCTTTCGACGGATGGGGCAGGACTTCAAAGCCAGCATATTGTGCACGGTCAAACTGTCGCGGCGGCTCTATCCGCAGCATCAAAGGCACGGCCTGGATTATCTGATTCAGCGCCACGGCCTGGAAATGAAAGACAGGCACAGGGCGTACGCCGATGCCTATGCACTGCTGCAATTCTGGCAGAAAATCTGCCAGGATCATGAATCGCAAATCATTCAGGATGCGGTACGTACACTAATTGCTCGTCCGTCTTTACCACCCCATATCGATGCGGCACAGATCGACGCCTTGCCCAACAGTTTCGGGGTCTACGTGTTTTATGGTGAAAACGAGCTGCCCATTTATATTGGCAAGAGCAACCGGCTACGCCAGCGCGTCTTATCCCATTGTGCCAGCGACCATACGGCACCCAAGGAAATGAAAATTTCCATGCAGATTCGCCGCATTGAGCATATCTGTTGCGCCGGCGAGGTAGATGCACTGCTCACCGAATCGAAAATGATCAAGGAGTGCATGCCCACGCTTAATCGTCAGTTGCGCAGACAGAAAGATGTCTTTACCTGGCAGCTCGTGGAAAAAAGCCCTGGTCTATGGATTCCGCAATTGCTGGGAGGCACTGACATTACGATCGGGCAGGGCAGTCATTTATATGGGTTGTTTTCGTCTGCGCGGGATGCGAAGGAAGCATTGCTGGGCATTGTCAAAACGCACAGACTTTGCAAGGGGCTGCTGGGTCTGGAAAAAGTCAGCAAGGGCTGTCCCTGTTTCGCTCGACAACTCAAAGCGTGCGACGGTGCCTGTGTCGGCAAGGAATTGCCCATCGACCATTCCGCAAGACTAATGGCCGCACTGTCAACGCTCAGGCTGCGTGACTGGCCATTCGAAGGGGCGGCACTGCTGCGTGAGGGGAATCTGGTTCATGTCATCCATCAGTGGTGCTATCTGGGTACGGCAAGAGATGAACAGGAGCTGGACGAACTGATCGCTGGTGGCAGAGGCGATTTTTCGCGGGACACCTATCGAATACTCGTCAAACACCGTCAGAAGCTCATTGGTGTCAAGGAAGCCTCGCTCGCCCTGGCTTGATATATCATCAGTCATCATGCCGATCTGTTGAGGTCAGGAGAAATTATGCAAATTTGGGTGGATGCCGACGCGTGCCCGGTTGTTATCAAGAACATTCTGTTCAGGGCAGCCGTGCGCTGGCAGGTAAAAACCACACTTGTGGCCAATCAGATGCTTAGCGTGCCTCCCTCCGTCTACATTCAGGCACGTCAGGTACCGCGCGGCTTTGACGTGGCAGATGCCTATATCAGCAAGCATGCATGCGCAGGGGATCTGGTGATTACCGCCGACATACCGCTTGCCGCTGAGGTGTTGCAAAAAGGCGTTCAGGCACTGAACCCGCGCGGCGAGCTGTATTCCAGTGAGACGATCAAAGAGCGCCTGGCTATTCGCGACATGATGGAAGAACTCCGGAGTGCCGGCATCGAAACAGGAGGGCCGAAATCATTCGATCAGGCAGATACGCGAGCGTTTGCGGGCAAACTGGATACCTTGCTGGCGCGTCACGCAAAAGACTGAAGAGGCTGAAAAGACTGAATGAGATTCATTCTCCGCCTTCGGTAACCTGTAGAAACCAACTGGACAGACAACGGAAACCCGGCGAAATCCCAGTCATATTTGGTAATAGATTTCCCTGATATTCGTGATTAAGATCAAACCATGCTTTTGCAAAAGATGTAGTACTGCAAAAAAATTTATTTATCCGAAAAGGAGTTTGATAATGATTACGATCAGAAAACTGCTTGCTGCCACGCTTGCTACGCTATCCCTTGGGATGGCCGGGTCCGCCGTCGCGGCCGACCATCATCGCGGCCCTGGTTTTTATGAGCACGCCCGCGTAATGAACGTGGATCACAGACGTCATGGAGACAGGCATTACAATCGTCATCACCCCCGCTATGGTCACCATCGCGGCTGGCACAGACCACCTCCACCTCCACCACGTTTCAGCCGTCACCACCATCGTCCTCATCATTGGAAACGGCATGATCATCGGCCACCAAGACCTTACCGTTCACACCACGTGTGGTAATATTTGATCAGCAGTGACTTACATAAAACGTAAGCAATGGCAGAGCCCGCTTTTCATTTGAAATTTTTTAACGCAATAATTATCTGAGATTTCAATTGTGTCGTATTGCGGGTCTGCTTCAGTATCATCCATTACAGTAACCAAGCAGGAGAAGCGAATGTTACATTATGCCGTTGTCTTTTTTATCATTGCTATTATTGCCGCCGTACTGGGTTTTGGCGGGATCGCAGCCGGTGCCGCGTCCATCGCCAAAGTCCTGTTTGTCGTGTTCATTGTGTTGGCTATTCTTTCGCTGATTTTCGGCGGTCGATTCAAGTAGGACATCAGGCCGATTGTTGATCGGCAGCCTTAAGCCGTATCTGACTGGGACGGCATGCGCATCTGCTTCAACAACAATATTGCAGCAAGAAGCATAACCGCCCCAGTCATGATGAATACGGCGGTATAGCCGGCCTGATTGGCAACGAACCCGCCGGCCAGCGGTCCCAGCACCAGTCCCGCATATTGCGTGGAAGTTGCATATCCAAGAACGCCGCCAGCTGCACTGGCTGGAACATGATGACGAATTACCGCCGTTAATGCAGGCATGATCGCGCAAAGCGTCATACCCATCAGAAATCGCAGCGAAATAAATTGCCAGTCTGCCTGCGCCATCCCTTGAAAAAACAACAGTAATGCCGTGGCAGTGAAACTGGCCACCAGAATTTTCAGGTGTCCGTGACGGTCACCCCAGCGACCTGCATACGAAGAGAACAGCATGCTGCCAAATGCCGTGGCAGACATGGCGATGCCCGCCAGCAGTGGGATATGATCTGTCATGGTTCTGAGAGAGCCCAGATAGAGCGTGATAATGGGCTCGACGGACATATTGGCAAACATGAGCAGCGTACCGGCCAGCAGCATGCACAGCACCAGATTGCGGTTTCTTCCTGCTTTCCAGAATGCGTATGGAACGGTACCATCATTGTCCGCCTTGCGCGGCTTGTGGGTTTCCCTGATCAGAAATGCGGTGCAGAAAAACGCGATCAGAATGATACCGCCGGCCACGAAAAAGGTCAGTCGGATGCCCAGCAGCGCAGGTACGATTCCACCAACCAGAGGTCCCAGCAAATTACCAGCCAGGGTGCCGGAAGCCAGCATGCCGACTGCCCAGCCGGTATGCTCCCTGGGAGTTTGCGTGGCAACTAGGATAGTCGCGCCAGATGCGTAACCTCCCAGAAGTCCAACCAGCAATCGCAGCCAGAACAGCTGCCAGACAGTCTGGGCGCAGCCGATAAGCGCTATGCCAATTGCCATACCAAGACTGGCGCGAATCAGAATAAGTTTTCTTCCATATCGATCAGCGAAGCGACCCCATACCGGCGCCATAATACCCGCAGCCAGAAATGTCACGCTGAACACGCGTCCGGACCAGCTGACGATCTCTTCGGGATCGCTAACGCCCAGTTGCCTGATGTACACCGGCAAAATAGGCAAGATCAAGGTCATGGCCAGAATCGTGGTAAAGGAACCGAATAGACAAACATACAGATTCTGTTTCCAGGCAGTCTGCAGCGTATCGTTATTGTCTTCGGTCGTGGTGCTGGTCATAAGTAAGGTGGGTCTGGTAGGAAGCAGAGGGCGTCTATCACGCAAAGTGACATGGAAAGATCCGCCGTCGATCTACAGTTCAATACTGCCGGTTCCGCGCAAAAGTTCTAATGTAATCACATTCGTAATAGCGCTGCTTAAAAAAACCTGAACTTCAGGCAAATATTGCTGATATGTCGCGATATGAGGATAGAACCTGATGGATTTGTATGATTTACGCGACGCTGCGCATGGATTGAAATCAGGTGATGCAAACAGTGGCGCGTTTTCTTATACAATCGGCCGTCAATAAATCATTCTGGCTCCAATATGGCCGTGTCAGCACGAATACAAGCTGTGTCGTCGAACCATCGTTCCGGATCGCGCTAATAATATGAACCCGTCATCGTTGCTGGCTTTTCAACAGTCGCTGCCAAAGGTGTGCATGGTGGCAGCAATCCTTTGTGTCAGCCTGATAGGCCGGCATGCAATGGCAACACCAGGCGCTTCTGCTACAAGCCCATCGAATCCGCCGGCCACGGCAAGCCCGCATGTCAGTCGACTATCGCCGACAGCCAAACTGACAGGTACGAAAACGCCGGTTGCTCCGGCGGATAAAAACAAATCACAGACGCAATGCAATGGACGGCGTGATCAGGTGTTTGTTGCTCATGAAGATGATGATCTTCTTTTCATGAATCCGGACATCCACGATACGATACGTGCCGGCGGCTGCATACAGGTTGTCTATCTGACGGCAGGTGAGCGTGGAGAAGGCGTCAAATACATGTCGGAGCGCGAAGACGGCGTGCGCGCCGCCTATGCACTCATGGCCGGTGTTCCAAATGTCTGGGAATCTGCTCCCTTGCTGATCAATAAAGTGCAGATCGCACAGTATTCGCTCGTCAGAAACCCTCGCGTTTCACTGGTATTCATGCGGCTCAAGGACCCATGGCTTAACAAGGGCTGGGGTGATCTGACACCGTTGTCGCGCCTGGAAATCCAGCCTCAGCAAATGGCACAGGCACTGGGTGAATATTTTGAAACGTATACGCGCGAATCCATGGTCAAAACCCTGTCGGGACTTATCCTGCGATTTGAACCCGGCAAGATCAGACGCATGGATGACAACGTGCAAATCCCGTATAACAAATTGTGCTGGCGCTGCATCGGTCATGATCACCCTGATCATATAGCGTCAGCACGGCTTGTTCGGGACGCCATGGCAGTGACCTCGGGAAATTTCGAGGCGATCTCTTACGTGGATTATCCCAACCAGGAGCGACCCGTCACGCTTACGCTGAAGCAGCTGTCTGAAAAATCCCGCGTCTTCAATCTGTATGCACAATATGACTATCTGTACTGCAGTGTTCCGTTGAACTGCAAGGAGCCTCTGGGGCCCGCCGCCTTGTGGGCCGAGCGTCAATATTATTCGACACAGTCAGACACGCCGGTTTCTGTGGTGCACACCGAAGGTACGGGTTCGCTGCTGTTTACCCGCGGTGAATACAGCAACGCTGCCGCTTACTGGAGCGAACGCGATGCGCGCTGGACGGTGCTGGGCGGTTTAATATATACAACCGTCAGACCCTTTATTGAACCGTCTGGCAGGGTAGGCGTTTTTGCACGCGATGGTCAGGGGCAATTGTATTTTCGTCGTGCGCGCACGGCGACCCTAAGGACTGAGGCGGATTGGACACCCTGGTATCGGATCAGGGTTCCGCTCACGACACAGCCGCAGATCGTCAGCTCGGACAAGGAGCTGGATGCCGTCGCCATGGGCGCCGATGGCTTCTACTATTATTTTCGTTCGCAGAACATGCATAACTGGCAGTACAGCCGGCTTCCGGTACTTAAAGCGGCCAGTCAGTCATTTTCCTTTGTGCAGGTCGGGCAACAGCAGGTGGTGCTTGCCCAGACATTAAAGGGCGAATTCTGGATTGCGGTTCATCATCAAAAAACAGGCTGGACACCGTGGACCATAGCCGAAGGTCCTGATGGTCAGGGTGGACTGTTCGCACTGGCACCCGACAGCAAGACCTTACTGGCGTACTATCGCAACCGGACGGATGGCCGCCTGAATCTGGCCGTGGGTGCGCTGGATTTGCAGTCTGCCGCACCCATACTGCGCTGGACCTCGTATCGGGAACTGGGACCGGAATTTCAGGGTGTGCCAGCCATCCTGAAATCGCCATCCGGAACGATGATTGTGGCCACCATGAGCCGGACAGGCAAATCGATCTGGACGCTCATTGGAGACAAGGAGAGTCGCATCAAAGGACCATTCGCCTCGGTACCGGCGCTGGTGGAAAGTGATGGTGCCGTTATGTTGTATGCACGACGCGCGAATGATAATCGCTGGATTCAGCAATATGCGGCCATGCGTCTGGAGGATGACGATTGGAAAGAGCTCGCCACGATAATGGCGCCGCCATTTTACGGCGGTCTTTCTTTTGACGGGACGAGCGATATTCCGGAAGAGGATCAGGCTCAGCAACGACTGCAGCGTGCCCAGGAGGCCGGCGCCACGCCTCAGAGTGTCGTACCAGCCAAATCGGGCATCGTCCCCGCTGTCGGACCACAGATACCGCAGACAGGGACGCTTCCGCTGCCACGTATTCAGACACCGGCGCGGGAATCGCAATTACAGGGGTCTCCAATGATTCAGCCAACAGACCGAATATCGCCTGACCTGCCGGGATCGTCTGAAGATTAAGCGTCAGGGCTGCGGATTCATTGGTACAATCTGCGCTGAGATAACCCACCTGTGTAATCCGCAGAACGCCGCTATGACCGACATCGCAACAAGCTGGGCCGAGGCTATCGGCCAGGAAAAGCAAAAGCCGTATTTCACATCCCTGCGGGAGCGGGTGCGCGAGGCGCGGCAAAGTGGGCAGATTATTTACCCGGCTGAGCAGGACACATTCAGTGCGTTTCGCCTGACTCCACTGGATCAGGTCAAGGTCGTGATTCTTGGTCAGGATCCATATCACGGCCCGGATCAGGCTCACGGGCTGGCATTTTCCGTCAAGCCGTCAGTGCGCATTCCGCCTTCGCTGCTGAACATTTATAAAGAACTGAGCCAGGACATTCCCGGGTTTACCATGCCCCGGCATGGGTATCTGGAGAAATGGGCACAACAGGGCGTGCTTCTTCTGAATACGGTGCTGACGGTCCAGGCAGGGCAGGCACATTCTCACGCGGCATGGGGCTGGGAAACGTTTACCGATGAGGTGATTCGGGCGCTCAACGAGAAACGCGAACATCTGGTCTTTATGTTGTGGGGTAACCACGCCCGAAAAAAGGGCGCGTTCATTGACAGTCAGCGCCATCTGGTTCTGACTGGCGTACACCCCTCGCCATTGTCGGCAAGTCGCGGTTTCTTTGGCTGTGGTCATTTTTCGAAGGCCAACGATTACCTACGCAAAAACGGAATTGAGCCCGTCGATTGGCAGGTTTGAATGAATACTTGATCGAAATGATTTGTATTTTTTGACATGTATCAAAATGTGTTTTTTGTAATCATCTCACAATAGCGATTATTCGTCTTAGAGGTATTACAGATATGGCTGGAGGTAATTTATCTGTTCAGGACTTCCTGGTACGTCTTCCCATGTTCGAGGGCGTCTCGCCGACTGGACTTAAAATCATAGCCCAATCGGTGTCGCAGCGATCCTTCCAGAAGGGGGCACTCATTCAGGACGTCATCGAAAAAGGAACCACGCGCGAAGGCTTTCACGTTGTCGTCTACGGTAGTGTAAAGCTGCTTTTTGTGGCTCCGAATGGCAGCGAAAAAGTCGTCAGGGCGCTGGGACCAGGGGACAGTTTCGGAGAAGAACGCATTTTCCTGGAGAATATGGAAAATCTGGTGTCAGCGCAGGCTACCAGCAATTCATTCCTGCTTCATATTTCCAAAGAAAGCGTGCTTTCCATGGTCGAGCGTGAACCGGCCTTTGCCAGACTCATGCTTGCCAACATCAGTCGAAGACTCTATTCATTGCTTCAGGATGTGGAAGCCTACACACTCAAATCCGCAACCCAGCGCGTCATCGATTATTTTCTGAAGAATGCCAGTGCCGATGGCAGCGGGCAGTTTCGCTTCAACACGAACAAGGCGCTCATTGCCTCCTTGCTGAATATCACACCTGAACATTTTTCACGCATTCTGCGCGATCTGTGTTCGCGAGAACTCATTTCGGTGAAGGGCAAGGATGTTTACATTCCTGACCCGTTCAGGCTGAAAACCTACGAAGCATGAGTTTCAATCGAGAGTCCGGGTAATTTGTGTTACCCGGCTTTCGGGTTCGGCTGGCGTTGCGTCAGTTCGGCCGTGGCGTCTTCGGGTATGCCGATTTCAAATACGTTGATGGTCATGGAGATCAGGGTGTAATAGCCCGCCAGGCCTACCAGATCCACCACATTATCGGGTCCCAGCGTAGCCAGGGCTTGCTCATAAAGGGGCTGAGGAACCTGTTTTGTACTTACCAATGTGTTCACGAACTCGTGAACAATCCGTTCATCTTCCTGTGCAAAAGGAACAGAAGGGCTGCGTGAGAGCAACGCCTCAACGGTATCGGGCTGTATGCCTGCCTTCAGTGCGATGGGTTTATGCGCCCACCATTCAAATTC
Source organism: Advenella kashmirensis (assembly GCA_040393685.1). GTDB lineage: Bacteria > Pseudomonadota > Gammaproteobacteria > Burkholderiales > Burkholderiaceae_B > Advenella > Advenella kashmirensis_C. The sequence goes on from JBEBTQ010000071.1 coordinate 9,273, forward strand.
CGATTGCCAGTGCACGGCCATAGTAAGTATGGCGAGCTCTGAGAGCCGGGTCGGAAGGCTTGAATCATATCGGCAATACTGGCCAAGCGCCTGTGCATGTTCAGCAAGGCCAGGGCGATTCAGCCACACGGCCAGCGGGCCGCGCACTCTGCCTCGGGGGCCGCTGGCAATGGCGTCATATACGCGTTTCTGGTGTTCATTCATTGCCGCCGGATCGGGCGCTGTCAGACGTGTCATTGGATTCCTTTGGAGATGATTTTGAACGTGGTGCGTTTGGTGTTTCTGAAGTTCGGACGTACGCGACTGCTCCAGTCGGTGGCTCTGACGGCAAGCCATGGTTCAGATCCGAATGTTTCCCGAGTCTGCAAAAGATACAGGGCATGGTGGCTGGGAGCCGCATCGGAATTGTACAGTCGCATTGTTCTTATCGTGCCGGGTACGGCAGCAAGACCAGGCATATGCTCCTTCATATACCATTGGTTGAAGTCGTCTTCTGCGCCTTCTGCAACGTCGGTTTCAACCACGTAATGCCATTGTGGATTCTCGCCGTTTGCCGCACCTTGCAGATCCATTGTGATCTGCATGCGATCAACACTGGCCTCCGGATATGTCTTAGTAATGGTTGTAAGCATTGACTCCCGCTGCGTGTCATTCGTATCGGGAGCGTCCTGATTGTCGTCATTTTCTGCCTGGTTTTGTTCGAACAGATAGATGTAAGTTTCATCAGTATCGGCGCCATGGCACAGATGCAGCCGATAGCTGCTGCTATCTGCGACAGGCTGCAAGAGCTCATTGACCTGATCGACAGATAAGCGGGAGCCTGGGATGCGAATCACAATTGCTGCACGAGGAATCACAGTTGAGATATTTACGTTTGACATAACTAATCTGCCTGAAATATTGAACGCGGTTGATGAAGAACGAATCAGTCAAACTGATAAAGTACCTGCGGATTGTCGACCAGAATTTTTCTGCGCAACAGAGGGTCCGGACAGACTTCACCAAAAAGATTGAGTAACTGGCCGTCATCGGGAACGGGCCCCTGGACATTGGGGTGCGGCCAGTCTGTACCCCACAAGGTTCTGTTGGGAAGGGCATCCATGATTGCTTTCATAAATGCAATTCCCTGACGATAAGGCGCTACGCCGCCGGCCAGGCGGTCTACACCGGAAATCTTGATCCAGGCATGAGGACGCTGCCCGAAGGCAAGCAGGATTTCGAACGATTCAGAATTCAGGCCCTTGTTAATATCGACGCGGCCCATATGGTCTATCACAATGGGAACCGGCAGCTCATACAAGTCAGGAAGCAGGCGTAACAAGGAAGCTTCGTCGGCATGAATGCAAATATGCCATCCCAATGCGGAAATTTTTGCTGCCATGCTTCGTACATCTTCAATTGTGGCGCCCGCCAGATGCGCAACAAAATTGAAGCGAACGCCGCGGATTCCCTGTTCGTGAAGCTGCTGCAGACGTGATGTCGTTACGTTCGAAGGAACCAGCGCCACACCGCGAAACTGACCGTCACTGCGCGCTATTGCATCTGTAATGGCCGACATATCATACCCATGGCAGTTGGCCTGAACCAGCACCGCGCGCTGCAGGCCGAGATTTTTCTGCTTCAGCTGCAGATCATCAAAGCCCGCATCGGGCGGCGTATAGGATCGCGCCGGATCAAAAGGGAATATCGCGGCCGGGCCAAAAATATGACAGTGGCTGTCGCACGCATTCGCGGGAATTTCAAATGTAATTTCCTGGGCATGCCTGTTTGCCGGCGCACAATCGTACATGGTCTGGTTCCTGAAGCCGATAGATATCAAAACCTATCTTAGTGGCACGTCCCGACAAGCGCAATGGGCTGCTCATGAAATCTGATATGCACAAAAGCTATACAGCTTTGATTCGTCGCGGGCGAGGGCGGGCCGACTTGTTGAACATGAGCGCGGCAATCCTCCCCGTTCAGGGGGAGGAAGGATAGCGCGGACAGCGTAACTGCCCTTCTACTGCTTCAGTGCGGC
>JBEBTQ010000072.1:0-11287 GCA_040393685.1 Advenella kashmirensis
ATGCGACCAGCCCGCCCTGATCCAGAACGCGTGCTGCGTGCTCGATCGCGGAGTTCATGTTTGAATCCTTAAATTCGCTCACGACAGGATGGTCCGGATGCCCAGTTTACGAATCACGTCGCGCGCACGTTCTTTGGCTTCTTCGATGGCTGGCGCCACGATGTTGATATGCCCGACCTTACGACCCGGACGCGGCTCATCCTTCCCATACAGGTGCAGTGATACGCCGGGAATGGCCAGAATCTCTGCCCATTGCGGCTCGCGCGCATGCGCGGCATTGCCATTGAACCAGCAGTCACCCAGAATATTGAGCATAACAACTGGAGTGAGCAGTTCGGTGGAACCCAGTGGCATGCCAGTCATGACACGCACCTGCTGTTCAAACTGACTGGTAACGCAGGCATCCATGGTGTAGTGGCCGCTGTTGTGTGGCCTCGGCGCGATTTCATTTGCAATCAGACGACCGTCGGTCAGCACAAAGAATTCGACGCACAGAACCCCCTGATAATTCAGGCCGTCGGCAATGCGCAAGGCCGCCTCACGGGCTTTGCTGCCAATGTCTTCCCTGACCAGGCCAGGCGCCACCACCGTGCTTGCCAGAATCCCGTTTTCATGCGTATTGATCCCGATAGGGAATATGGCGGTCTCGCCGGAAATGGCGCGGGCCATGACAACCGAAATTTCATGATCCAGTGGCAGCATGGCTTCCAGCACACAGGGAGTCTGCCCGAAAACACGAAATGCTTCCAGCGCCTCTTCACGCGACGAAACGCGCTGCTGACCCTTGCCATCGTAACCAAGACGGGCCACTTTCAGAATACCGGGAAACAAAGAGGCATCGGCCTGTTCCAGGTCTTCATTGCTGCGAACCTCACAGTACGGAGCAACGTCGATATCCAGGGCGCTGATAAAGGCCTTTTCAGCAATGCGATCCTGCACGACGGCAACTGCAGCGGCCCCGGGTGTGACTCGGCAGCTTGCCGCCAGCTGTTTCAGGCTGCTGGCAGGTACATTTTCAAATTCAGTTGTGACTGCCGGCGTAAGGGTTGCAAGTTCCTTCAGGGCCACAATGTCATCATAGGCGGCTGACATATGACGTTCAGCCACCATACCTGCCGGGCTGTTGCCGGAAGGGTCCAGAACCACCACCTTGTAGCCCAGTTTCTGGGCTTCATGGCAGAACATGCGGCCAAGCTGGCCACCGCCAAGCATACCCAGCCATTCGCCAGGATAAATACGATCAGAAAGTGCGATTGGTGTTTGCATTGCGTTCAGGTCTTCTTTCAGTTCTGCGTTGTTCAGTTCTGCGTTGCGGGCGGCAGGCTCATGGCGCGCGCCGTCTCGGTCTGTTTCTCGCGGAAGCTGCGCAGCTTCTCACGCAGTGTGGCATCGTTCATGGCCAGCATGGCAATGACATGCAGCGCGGCATTGGCGGCACCTGCTTCGCCGATCGCGAACGTGGCTACCGGAATGCCCTTGGGCATTTGCACAATGGATAAGAGCGAATCTTCACCACGCAGATAACGTGATGGTACAGGAACACCGAAGACGGGAACCTCTGTCAGCGCCGCCATCATGCCCGGCAAATGCGCCGCACCGCCCGCCCCTGCGATAATGGCGCGAAGTCCATTGTCATAGGCAACGGCGCCGTATTGCGCCATGTCCTGGGGCATACGATGCGCTGAAATCACCTGGGCCTTATACGGAACGCCGAACTGTTCGAGCATCTGCGTGGCATTTTTCATGACCTCCCAGTCGCTGGAAGACCCCATAATGACGCCAACAACAGCCCGCAGCGCCTGTTCATTCGATGACTGACTATTGTTCTGGTTTGTACCTGGACTGACGGTTTCGTTCATGACAATACACTCATCCGATCAGGCGGGTTGCCGCCTCGCGATATTTGTCGGCCGTTCTCTGCAGTACGTCCTGCGGCAGACGAGGCGCTGGCGCTGTCTTGTCCCAGTCCTGAGTTTCAAGCCAGTCGCGCACAAACTGTTTATCGAAGGAAGGCGGACTGGTACCGGTTTGATAGGAATCGGCCGGCCAGAAGCGGGAAGAATCGGGCGTCAGCACTTCGTCCATCAGGTGAAGCTGGCCTTTTTCATCCAGGCCAAATTCGAATTTGGTATCAGCGATGAGAATACCTTTTTCTGCCGCGTAATCGGCCGCTTCTGAATACAGGCGCAGCGTGATATTGCGGATCTGTTCAGCCACTTCCGGTCCAACTTCGTTCACTACGTGATCGAAAGACACATTTTCATCATGCGATCCCATTTCAGCCTTGGCTGCCGGCGTAAAAATGGGCTGATCCAGCTTCTGCGCCTGTACCAGACCTTCAGGCAGCGTGACACCACAAATGGCGCCGGTCTTGCGGTAATCATTCCATCCGGAGCCGATCAGGTAACCGCGTGCCACGGCCTCGACCAGCACGGGTTTGAGCCGTTTGACCACCATGGCCCTGCCGCGGACCTGATCCACCTCTGAAGGCTGAACCACCGACTCAGGTGCGATGCCGGTCACATGCGTCGGAATAATGTGGCCAAGTTTTTTCAGCCAGAATTCGGTCAGTTCCGTGAGCACCTGCCCCTTGCCAGGGATAGGATCGTCCAGAATCACATCGAACGCAGAAATACGGTCTGTAGCGACAATAAGCAGTTTGTCGTCGCCAACGGCATACATGTCACGAACTTTGCCACGTGCAAGCAGCGGCAGAGACTGGATATCAGATTGAAGAAGCGCAGATGTCACTGGGAATCCTTTGCGGGGGAAATATTGCAACTGTCGCGAAGGCATTGCGCAATGCCACCGCCACAGGGCAACGGAATGGAAACGGGAATAATCCGCCATTTTACCGCTATCTACGGCGCAAGACAGAAAAAATCCCGCCATCGGCCCGCAATCGCTGACAGCCCGCAGATGCCTGACGCTTTACTAAAACTCCATGGACATTGAGGCCGAGAAGGTACGTGCCGCGCCCATCGTTGCAATCGCGGCGCCCTCACGAAAGATTCCGGAGTAGTAATTGCGGTTCCCGACATTCTCTACGTTGAAACGAAATACCGTTTTGCGACCGGAGAGATTCGTCGAATAACGGGCGCCGACATCAAAGACAGCCCAGCCGGGAAGTTTCAGTGTATGGTCGTTCGTCAGCCATTGTCCGCTGGTTGCCTGCATTCCCGCCGTCAGCGTCAGGCCATTTGTTCGAGGAACATCCCACTCTGCCCCGATGTTACCCTGCCAGCGAGGTGCTCCCACAGCCGTGTATCCATCAAGCAGACCATCCTGGGTTTTGGTTTGAACAGCATGTGAATAGACGACCCCGCCAAGCACCCGCAAACCCGGCATGATTTCGCCAAACGTGTTCCACTCCAGGCCGCGTACGCGCTTTTCTCCGCCATCAGTGGCATCCAGTCCGGCTGCCGTATTGAATGTAAGCAGCGTTGGCTTTGTAATCTGATAGAGTGCCAGCGTGTTGGTGAATGTACCCAGATTCCACTTGATACCGGCTTCGATCTGTTCCGTTTTGTACGGTGCAAATGTATGATTGCGTACAAATCCGCTGGTCGTGGAAATGCTGTCTCCCTGACTCAGGCCCTGCACATAACTGCCATACAGGGAAATATTGTCGCCCCAAGGCTTGAATACAATGCCCACGGCAGGTGTTACTGCAGTTTCGTTGTAATCGGCCTCGCCGCCTACCGCAATACCATTTGCAGTGGGATCTACCCTGAACCGCTGATGACGCAGACCGAGCGTCAGTTTAAGCCTGTCGTCAAACATGGACATGGTATCTACCAGGGCAAGGCTATCCCAGTATTTGTCGGACCATTTTCTGGCGTAGCCCGGCAATTGAGGCATATCGACATAGGACGGATTGTAGATATTCGTCGTGCCGGCGTTGGAAGTGGCATCGTAGCCATAATCCATTTTCAGCCGCGATGCCTGTAACGTCAGATCGTGCGCAATGGAGCCCGTATTGAAATTAAAGCGCATACCGGCCTCTGTGTTGAGCGTCTTTTCATACATGCGCTGCCCGGACATGGACAACGATGCCGAGCCATCGGCGTCAGAGACGACAGCCCAGGTACCCGTGTAGAAGCCCTTGACTTTTCCCTCGCGGTAGCCAACGTTCGCATACGCGGAAACATGATCATTGAAGGCGTACTCAGCGCGAGCAATGGCGCCCGTATTTTCAGCATCACCATAAGCGGCAGGAAAGAGCTGCGTATCGGCATCCGGTGGCGTGAGAATGCCCAGGTTTGCATTCCGGAAAAAGATCCCGGCAGGCGTACCCCCTTTGAATTTCTCCCTGCTGTAGTATGCATCGAATGATCCTTTGAAACCACCATTGCGATAGTCCAATGCTGCGGACAGAAACTGGCGCTGCTTGGACTGCCCCTCCAGCGCCGTATTTCCGTCAGAAAAAGAGCCGTTAAGTCGTATTCCTAACGCCTTATCCTCCCCAAAACGACGACTCAGATCGAATCGGGTGCCCACATTGCCTTTGGACTGCCAGCCCACGGACACACGATTTAACGGCTCTTCGCCGGCGCGTTTGGGAACGAGGTTAATGGTTCCTCCCAATGCACCTGCTGGTGCCATCCCCGTAAACAGTGCACTCGGTCCACGCAGCAATTCAATGCGTTCGAACATCTCGACCGGTGTATGTCCATACGGCGCCATGCCGTACATACCGTTAATCGTCATTTCATTTTGGTTGACGGCAAAGTTACGAATACGAAAATTCTCAAACGGGTGACCATCGGATGTTGAGAATCTGACTGATGGATCGCTTCTGAGCACATCTGCTACTGTCCGGGCAGAGCGGTTCTCGATCGCATCCGCAGTGAAACTGGTGACGGTAAACGGTGTATCCATGACATCTACGTTGCCCAGTAATCCGAGGCGAGCACCACGAGCGACCTGACCACCGGCGTAGACTTCAGGAAGATCACCGGAGCGCACCGCAACGGCGGTAATCGGCGCCAGTCGTGCAACGTCAGTCGATGATGCGCCTGCCGCAGACGAAGGGGCATCCACACTGACGGGCTGCAAGACATAGCGTCCACGCTCATCCGACACTGCACTCACACCCGTCCCATTGAGCAAGGCGGCCAGTGCCGCGCCGGAGGAGTATCGGCCACGCACGCCAGGACTTGTTTGCCCCTGCGTCAATTCCGTGCTGCCGGAAAGGAGCACTCCGGATTCGCCCAGAAAGCGCATCAGTACCTGGTTCAGCGGTCCGGAAGCGATATTGTAGTTTCGCACATCGCTGGCACCCGCCTGAAGGCGTTGCGCCGGTTTTGCCTGTTGCGCAAGGGCGCCATTTGTCCAACCCGAGGTCATACCGACAAGGACCAGCAATTGCATTGCAAATGCCAGTGAGCGCTGGGAGGTGTTTGGAATATGCGAGGCTGCATATCGGTGCTGCGGGGTGTGACGAGACATTGTGTTGACGCCTTTTCTTCAGATTGGATTAAATGAAATTGACTATCCGAACCTGATCTTCGGCCGAAAGTACTCTGGGCTGGCATCTGATGTATGCCCACATATTGACTCATGCAGGAAGCGTGCCCATCAGACAATCGTCGCAATCATCGACGGGCAGAGTCCACCTGTGTACGCGATAGGGTCAGGCGCAGTCCGTCCGGCTGATCAGTTCGTTCTTGTCTGATAAACCGGATGAGCGCAAAAAATGTGGAAACGTTTGACGCAAAAAGGGAATAAAAATTGTAACTAGCGTGTTCTGGCTTCCACCGTCGTCCACCAGGGAAAAACTTTTCGCACGCGGATGGGCAGGGCTTTTTGCAGCATCGACAGTGCCCCATCCACATCATCCAGCGGATAGCTGCCCAGTACAGGCAGCGAAGCGACTTCGGGAGACACGCCCAGATGTCCATGACGATATCGGGACAATTCGGCAATAACTTCGCCCAGCGGTATATCGCGGGCGAGCAATACGCCACGCGACCAGGCTTCCCTGGCCGGGTCGGCTGCAACAACCGGTTCAAGGTGATTGGCGGTAAAACGCAACTGCTGTCCGGCGCCGATTGTCGCGCTGCCCGTCGTATCAGCAGGATTGACGCGCACCGCTCCCTCAAAGACAGACAGTTGCGTGCTATTGCGATCATCCAGACGTACATTGAATCGAGTACCCAGTGCCCGCATACGTCCGTGAATCGTATCAACTACGAACGGACGCACGGCGTCCCCTGCCGTCTGTATCAAGATTTCACCCGATAGCAGATGCAGTCGCCGCAAACTGGCATCGAAATTCAGATCAAAGCCGCTGTCACTGCCAAGCCATACGTGCGTGCCATCGGAGAGCACAATCTCACGGATTTGTCCGGTCGCATTTTTGTAATCTGCAGGTCCGGCCAACAGATCAGTGAAGAAATGGGGCTGTCGCCATATATTCCAACCGAGCAAACCGCCCAGCCCCACTGTCGCCACGGCTCCCAGAATGACGCCCCGTCGGGACAGACGATAGCTGGCGGTCTGCAAAGTAGTGGCAGCAATTCGCGATGAGGCTTCAGCTCGTAACGGCTCAAATCGCCGACTGACTCGTTCAACATAGTCCCAGGCAACACGCCGGTCTTCGCTGGCATTGAACCATTCCTGCCAGCGCACTTTGTCAGCATCGCTTGCGGTGCCTGATCTGAGCAGCGAGAACCATTCTGCCGCCTGCTCCATCGCTTCATGCGATGGCATGGCCGCTTGCATTTGAGGCAGCGCACTCATGCCGCCATCCCCCTGAATACACTGGAAACAGTGCTGGCAGACTTAGAATATGAGCGTGCTACAGAAAGGGATGACAGATTGAAGTGGAGAGGCAGAGACATAATCAAGGATGCGTTGCGATCACTTCCGCAGAATGACTGGCTTCCAGCTTCATGCAATGCAGCATTGCTTTGGTCAGGTAATGACCGACCATGCGGGAAGAAACCCCAAGCTCGCTTGCGACTTCCTGATGCGTCATACCGCAGGCCATGACCAGAACAAAGGCATGCGCCGCTTTTGGCGGCAGGCAGTCGAGCAAGGTATCAATTTCATATAGCGTCTGCAATATTGTGGCCTGTTCTTCTGCCGACGGTGCATAAGCCAGCGGCTGCGCTGCCAGCGTTTCCAGCCATGCACGCTCTATCTCGCGGCGGCGCCAGAGATCAATGCATAAGCCGTTAGCGATGGTGCGCAGATACGCGCGCGCTTCCCCGGTATTACCGAAATCACGTGGACGCGAAATCAAACGCACAAATGTGTCCTGGGCCAGATCGGCGGCATCAGCTGCATTGCCCAGACGGGCGCGCAACCAGCCCAGCAGCCAGCCGTGATGACTGCTATACAAGCGTTCTATCTGGTGTTGAGGCGCAAGTGCCGCGAAGCCCATGTAATCTTCCTTGGCCTGTTGGCACAAAAAAGCGAGTTTGAATGAGAATTAATCTCATTTTACATAAATACGCGGGCACTTCAATTCAAAGTATCAAATTGTGTAGACATTCTGCCACTAAAAAACCCCGCTACGACACTTCGTCGCAGCGGGGTCCACAGACAGGCCACCCCGGAGGGTGGCACTTGTAGCCTGATAGGTCAGTCTGATCTGAATTGCGGGTAATCGGCCTATCCTTGATATGCCCCCATTTCAGCGGAACTGTCCTGGTTGTTTGGCTGACTAGGTTAATGGCCGACCCTTGAATGGTTCGACCCTGGTAATGCGCTTACTTGACCTGCTGGGCCAGTTTACCTGCCGCATAGGCCGCAGCCATATCGCTCAGCGGGATAGGTTTGATTTTGCTGGCGTTGCCTGCCGTACCGAATTCCTGGTAACGAGCCACGCAGATTTTCTTGGCTGCTTCGCGGGCAGGCTTGTTGTATTCGCGAGGATCGAACTTACCGGGATTTTCGGCCAGGAAGCGGCGAATTGCACCTGTCATGGCAAGACGGATATCGGTATCGATATTCACTTTGCGTACGCCGAACTTGATGGCTTCCTGAATTTCTTCAACGGGAACGCCATAGGTTTCTTTCATGTCACCGCCGAATTCGCGGATTTCAGCCAGCAGTTCCTGAGGAACACTGGAGCTGCCGTGCATGACCAGATGGGTGTTGGGCAGGCGGGCGTGGATTTCCTTGATGCGGTTGATGGATAGAATGTCGCCAGTGGGCTTGCGTGTGAATTTATACGCGCCGTGGCTGGTTCCGATGGCAATGGCCAGGGCGTCCAGCTGTGTCTGACGTACGAAATCGGCAGCCTGTTCAGGATCGGTAAGCAGCTGTTCCATGGTCATGGTACCTTCTGCGCCGTGTCCGTCTTCCTTGTCGCCTTTCATGGTTTCCAGAGAACCCAGGCAACCCAGTTCACCCTCAACGGTGACACCAACTTTGTGCGCCAGATCCACAACCTTTTTGGTCACGTCTACGTTGTATTCGTATTCTGCAATGGTTTTGCCGTCTGCCTTGAGGGATCCGTCCATCATCACGCTTGAAAAGCCCAGATTGATGGCGCCCTGACAGATTTCAGGAGACTGGCCATGGTCCTGGTGCATCACAACCGGAATTTCAGGATAGCTCTCTACCGCGGCCTGGATCAGATACTTGAGGAACCCTTCCCCTGCGTATTTACGCGCACCAGCAGAGGCCTGCATGATGACGGGACTATTGGTTTCCTTGGCCGCTTCCATGATGGCCTGGACCTGCTCCAGATTGTTTACGTTGAAGGCGGGAATGCCATAGCCGTTTTCTGCGGCATGATCCAGTAATTGGCGCATAGAAACGAGTGCCATGTAACGATCTCCTGAAATTGAAATTTATCTGAATAGTCCTATTTTAAGTGGGAATCCATCAGTAGGGCTCGGCAAACCCGCTTTTTACCAAATTTACTAATTGTGACAGCGGGAATCACTGAAGCTGTCTTCAAGACCTGCACCAGAATCGTGCATAATGAACGCAACGATTGAATCTGCTTAAAAACGCGTGCGACAGTTAATTTGCAGGCAGCGCAGGCGCAGGTTTACTCTGTTGAAGGCGTGCGTCTGGCAGATTTGGGTCTGAACGCGTTGACAACTTCGGGGTGGGTTTCGATATATGGGCCGCCGATAAGATCAATGCAATACGGGACGGCCGCAAAAATACCCGGTACCTTCACTCCGCCCTGCTCGTTCCGCAAGCCTTCCAGGGTTTCCTGAATGGCCTTGGGCTGTCCGGGGAGATTGATGATCAGAGCCGCGTGATCAATTGTTTCGCGAATGACGGCGACCTGGCGGGACAGAATGGCGGTCGGGACAAAAGCCAGACTGATCTGGCGCATCTGTTCGCCAAACCCCGGCATTTCTTTGGTGGCAACCGCCAGCGTGGCTTCCGGGGTGATATCGCGCCGTGCCGGGCCGGTACCGCCTGTCGTCAGAACCAGATCACAGCCGACCTCATCCACCAGTTCAATAAGCGCATCGGAGATGGCCTGCTGCTCATCCGCAATCAGCCGGCTGACAGTACGAAATGGCGTTTGCAATGCGCGGGTCAGCCAGGATTCCAGTGACGGGATCCCTTTGTCCTCGTAAACACCGGAACTGGCCCTGTCCGACACGGACACCAGGCCGACAATGAGTTCATCTGGATGAGACCGCTTTATTACGTTTGTATTCATTTCGAGGGTGATACCTGATAGCGACGGTTTTGAAGACAAGGCAGCAATCCGCGTACCTCTGTAATGCGGACTGATGAAAGCGTATGCACGGCAAGCCCCGGATCGCTGGTAGCCGTTGCCAGCACCATGCCCAGCGGATCCACAACCATGCTGAGGCCACAGTTGCGCGGTGCAGTCTGACCGGATGCCAGCAGATAGCTTGTGTTTTCTATGGCTCGGGCGCGCAGCAGAATTTCCCAGTGGTTTTCCTTGAGCGGACCAGCCAGCCAGGCCGCACTGACCGAGAGTACATTCACCCCCTGGTCAATCAGCGCACGCGCCAGTTCGGGGAAGCGCAGGTCATAACAATTGATGAGGCCGATACGGAAGTCCTTGATATCGAAAATGCCCAGTTCCTTGTTGGCGTCGCCAAAACTGCCTGGACGGACTTTGTCGGATTCCTTGAACTTGAAGGCATCGTAGACGTGCATTTTGGTGTAACGAACAACCTCATTGCCTTTATTATCAAAGACCAGCAATAGATTGGTGACCCGTTCGTCACCGGCCTGGTCTGCCAGGCTGAGCACACCAACCACGATATGCATATTGTTTTCGCGGGCCAGATCCTGCATAAAGCTGATGAACGCCGGGGCATTTTTACCTGCCGTTTCGCGCAGTTCCGGCAGTGGCGAACCAAACGAACACATGGATGCCTCTGGCAGGACCAGAAGCTCAACCTGTTGCGCAGCAGCCTGCGCGACCAGCGTACGGATATGCGCCTTATTGGGTTCAATTTCGTTCACGGCAGCAAACTGCCCGACGCCGACTTTCAATTGTGATTTATTTGCTGTGCTTTCCATGTGATGCACCTGATTGGAAGATGAATTCCATTATGCAATAGATTGACACTCATGTGGCTGAACAGTGACCGGGCTTCGGAATCCCGACATAGGCAACGCGCTCTCGGTACAGCGTAGCCGGTGCAACACAGTCGATATTGCGACCTGGCCGTGCTATGCAATCAAGGCTGCTGACCGAGATGCTGTCGAAGCTGGGCGCCGCGAACATGGATTCGTACCCGGTCCTGAATTTTGCCGCTAGCGTCCCTTGCATCGATGACATGACTACCCGGCAACGGGTACCAGGCAAACGGATTTGCATCACTCAGATACTGACCATCGGCATACCAGCGAACCGCAGTGTGAGCACCGCCCGCGGGTCTGACCGCATACAGCTGCAACCTCTGATTGAGCTGAGGGATATCCGGATCCAGCGCAATAATTGTGCCGTCTGCCGGTGCCCGGATTTCGATGCGGCCGTTTGATCGATTGGATGTAGCGGTTGCGTCGGTCGTCTTCCTTGCAAATTCATCTGTCATATCTCCACCTGCCAAATCTGCCCCATTGCCTGCAGATCCTGCAGACGAAGCAAGCGCAATATGCGTCATCTCTGTACCTGCCAGAAAATATTCAGTACGCGCCGCTTCCGTGTCATTTTCAAAGGTGATTGCGCTCTCGGTTAGCGTTGCGGGACGTGGAGGCTGTCTGCTTGCCCGCTCACGATGCAGATAAGTCATGATGTCGTGCCACACTGGTCCAGCCCCTGTCACACCACTCACTTCGCGCATGCTCGCGCCAGTGCTATTGCCAACCCAGACGCCCACGG
>JBEBTQ010000073.1:0-11260 GCA_040393685.1 Advenella kashmirensis
CACCTTCTTTCAGATTGCCCGACCCAAGAATGGCGGGAATCTGATTGGTCTCACAGCCGAGGCCCACCATCAGCACCGAATGAAAATTGGGATGGCGTGCATAACCGACCAGCGTGCGTCTCAGGGTCTCCACGAAAAGACCTTCAGAACCGTGACCACAGCCTGTTGCATGCGGAAGGGCGACCACGCCGTCTACATTCGGGTAGTCAGCGAGAGCAGCAGGATTGATATCGCGTCTGAAATGATCGGCAATAGCTTTTGCAGCCGTGGCAGAACAGTTTACCGAAGTCAGAATACCAATGAAGTTGCGGGTGGCAACGCGGCCGTCAGGGCGGACATAACCCATGAACTGGTCTGTCTGGTCGTTGACCGGCGTTTCCTTGCAATGTGAGCCAAATGCGTAATCGCGTTCAAACTCCATCATTGCCATATTATGCGTATGGATATGCTGGCCCGCTCGGATATCGCGGGTGGCCTGACCGATAATCTGGTTATAGCGACGTATCGGACTGCCCTTGGCAATGTCAACAGTGGCAATCTTGTGGCCGGCAGGTATCAGTCCGGAGATAGCGACACCGTCTACAATATTTCCCTGCATGAGTTGTTCTGTCGCAATAATGACGTTGTCATTATCATGCAATCGTATGGTCTTGCTCATATTCGTGGTCTCTTGTGTCAAATGGGTGGAATGGATTCAGTCAATCAGTTTCATCAGATGCATATGAGTCTGCGAGAGATGGCGCTGCATGGTTGCCTGGGCCTGCAAAGGATCGCGATTTTTGATCGCTTCATAAACCAGATGATGCTCTTCGATTGCGATGCGCCACGAATCGCGGTCTTCGAAATGCGTGTGCATCTTGTTTGCTATCGGAAGATTGCGATGATCAAACAGTCGGGTGACGGTCTGTATGACCAGATTGTTGTCTGTGCTTTCTGCCAGCGTAATATGAAATGCCCGGTCGGCATCCGCCATTCGCTGGACAGCGTTTGACGCGTTACTGCGATGAGCCAGGATCATGTCATCCAGGCATTTTTTCAGTTTTTTGATCTGGCTTGCCGGCATCAGTCTGGCGGCGCGGGCGGCAATTGACGGTTCCAGCAGGTAGCGCATCTGATACACATCTTCAGTGCTGTCTTCAGGCTGCAGCGTCAATCCCGGATCTGTGGACTGTACTGTGTCGGACGAGTCACTTTCCCGCTCCGGTGCCTTTTTCAGATAAATGCCGGACCCAACCCGTATTTCAATTTCGTCCTGCAACTCCAGCACAATCAGCGCCTCACGCAGGGTAGGTCGCGATACACCCAGGACGCGAACCAATTCCCTCTCGGCCGGCAGGCGCCCGCCGGGCGCGATTTCAAGCTGCTCAAAATACGCGCGCAACTGGGCTGCGGTCTGCATGTAGGCCCGTACGGGGCCTTTTCTGCTGTTAACGGATATTTCAGAAGTCATATAGGTTTGATTTCAGATGTCATTAACCCGGATTAACCGGATTGGAAATCAATATAGGTGAATCTGCAGATTTGGTCAAACCACTTTTGAAATTTTCAGAATATCTTAGGGTTATCCATAAATGGTTTTACCAATTTTTGCGTGTAGCATGTCGTGAATTATCACAAATGAAAGCAGGCGTGAACGTACATGATTTACGAATTTGATTTCGATTCTGTCCTTGCGTACTGGCAGTTTTTTCTGGATGGCGCATCCACAACGCTAGTCATGTCGTTCTGGTCAACACTTGCCGGTTTCATTCTGGGCGTGGCCTGTGCCATCGCGCGCAGCTCCTCGATAGGCTGGCTGCGCAATATTGTGGGTGCCTATGTAGAAGCCATCCGCAACACACCGTTGATCATCCAGAGTTACTTTCTGATTTTTGGGCTCTCCAGTATCGGATTCACGATGCCAATACTGGTAGGTGCGATTCTTGCACTTGTCATCAATATCACGGCCTACACCTGTGAGATCGTGCGCGCCGGGATTGAATCTGTTCCCAGGAGTCAGCGCGAAGCTGGGGAGTGCCTGGGATTATCGCCCCTGCAGGTTTACTGGCACATCATTCTGGTGCCTGCGCTGGAACGGGTTTATCCGGCGCTAACCAGCCAGTTTATTCTGCTCATGCTGGTGACCAGTGTGCTGTCTGCTGTCGGTACCCAGGATCTGTTTGGGGTGTCCGATCAGGTGCAGTCCATGACGTTCCGCAACTTCGAAGTCTTTATCGTGCTTTGGGTTGTGTATCTGGCCATGTCCTTGCTGGTCCGGGTCGTATTCTGGCTTTTGGGCAAAGTGCTTTTTGTTCGCAAGCGCCGTCTTGGCACTTCGCTATAACGGCAGGGAGACATCATAATGAACCATCAGCAATTATTCTTCCTGCTTCAGGGTGCCTGGGGAACTCTGCTTTTATCTGTTCTGACATTTATTTTTGCCAGTGCCGTCGGGCTGCTTGTTGCACTCATGCGTGTCTCAGACAATCGCGTTATTAAATGGCTGGCGTTTGGCTATATTCAGCTGATCCAGGGCACACCATTGCTTGTGCTGATGGGTGTCTGTTTTTATGGACCTACCATTCTGGGCTATGCGAGTGTATCTGCATTGTTCGCAGCGGTGCTGGCGCTCAGCGTACAATCGTCGGCGTTTCTGGGTGAAATCTGGCGAGGCTGTATCGAGGCGGTTCCCAAAAACCAGTGGGAAGCCGCCGAATGTCTGGGTCTGAATCGCATACAGCGCATGTTCAAGGTGATTTTGCCGCAGGCCTTGCGCATTGCCGTGCCACCGACTGTGGGGTTCCTGGTGCAGATCGTCAAAAACACATCCATCGCTTCATTGGTGATTGGTTTTGCGGAGCTGTCCTACAACGCCAAAATCCTGAACAATGCCACCTTCCAGCCATTTCTGTATTTCGGGCTGGCTGCAATACTGTATTTCCTGATCTGCTATCCACTGTCGCGCCTGGCCCTCAGACTTGAGCGCAGACTGAACCTGTCTCGTGGATAACAGAACCGACTATGATAAGGACAGAAAATAATATGGAGACGCCACAATGACACCCCTGGAAACGGCGACAGTTGCAGCTTCCGCGCCCATCAAGGAAATCGTGCGCCTGGACAATGTACACAAATGGTTTGGTGATAATCATGTCCTGAAGGGCATCGATTTGAGCGTTAACACAGGCGAAATCATCGCGATTATCGGGCAGAGCGGATCGGGAAAAAGCACCGCGCTGCGTTGCATGGATCATCTGGAACAGATTGATAAGGGTTCGGTAACGGTCTGTGGACATACGTTTGGCGCCGATATACCCAAGGCCGATCTGAAGCAGCTGCGTCAGGACGTTGGCATCGTATTTCAGAGCTACAACCTGTTTCCCCATCTCACTGTTGAGCAGAATATTACGCTTGCATTGACATCGGTAAAAAAGATGTCGAAGAAGGAAGCGCAGACGGTCGCTCAATCAGTCCTGACGCAAGTGGGATTGCTTGAAAAAATATCGTTCTACCCGGAACAGCTTTCCGGCGGGCAGCAGCAGCGCGTGGCCATTGCGCGCTCACTCGCGATGGGACCCAGACTGATGCTGTTTGACGAAGTCACCTCTGCACTGGATCCGCAACTGACTGGCGAAGTGCTGCGCGTCATCGAGAAACTGGCCAGAGAAGGCATGACCATGGTACTGGTTACGCACGAAATGGCATTTGCACTCAAGGTTGCTCATCGCGTTGTTTATATGTATGAGGGAAAAATTCACGAGCAGGGAACGCCTGATATCCTGCGCAATCCTCAGACACCGGAACTCAGGCAGTTTCTTGAGAATGGTCTGTAGTCGTAATGGACATCACGATTGTCAGTATCTGCATCGGCATTGGCATCGTGACATCACAATGAACACATCAGTATCAATACATCAGCATCAATAAATCAGCATTAATAAAATCACAACGGAGACTCACATGAAATTATCATTTAAACCGCTATTTGTCTGTGCAGCGGCCACCTTGTTGGCCGGCATGTCTGCAGCAGGCGCCAATACGCTGGATCAGGTCATGGAACAAAAGGTGTTGCGTGTGGCCATCGATCTGAATGCCCCACCTTATGGTATGAAAAGCGACACGATGAAGGAGATCGGTTCTGACGTTGAAACTGCCAACCTGCTTGCCGATGATCTGGGCGTAAAGCTGCAGCTGGTGCCAACCACGCAGGCCAATCGCATTCCGTTTCTGCTGACCAACAAGGCAGACGTAGTTATTTCCAGTCTGTCGATCACACCGGAACGAGCCAAGGTCATTGATTTTTCCGTGCCATATGCTGCCATTCAGGCCGTCGTGGGTGTGCCAAAGGATTCGCCGATCAAAGAGATGAAAGATCTGGCGGGCAAAACCGTGGTAACAGCCAGGGGCACTACCAATGATCAAATGGTGACCAAGCTTGCGCCGCCGGGAACCAACATCGTGCGCTTTGAAAATGATGCTACCGCGATTACTGCCATTACCAGTGGGCAGGCAAACCTTTTTGCCACTGCCCCTTCCATCATCGCTTCCCTGAACAAAAAGGATCCGTCCAAGGCGCTGGATATCAGGATTGTGATGTCCAGTTCCAAAATGGGGATTGGCGTGGCAAAGAATAATACACAGCTGAAGGAAAAGATGGATGAGCTGGTACGCAACAATCTGAAGAACGGGAAGTTGAATGCCATTTTCAAGAAATATCACCAGGCAGATTTACCTGAAGATGTGACCGCAATGGGAAAATGAAATATCTGCCTCTGTGACAATAAGGTTTTTGTGTCACTTAGGTCTTTGTGACCATTCTGCTGGAGTGGTATGAGTACTCGCTATGCTTTAGGGGCTAGCGATGACATAGACGATCGTCGTAACAAGGTTCCCTGGGGCCATCATGATTCTCTTTCATGATGGTCCCAGACGGTCTTACCAACGCCCGGCACGCTCTATCCAGCAAAGTTGTCATACAACAAATGTGATCAGATTGCATTCGTGATCTCTCGATTCTGGTGATTGCCCTTGTATTATCGTTAACCTGCGGCGGACTGGTTCATTTGTGATAATGTACTGGGGTTTCCAATTTCTTGTTACAGGTTATAGCTATGTCCCGGGAGCCCGAATTTTCCTCAGCACCAGCCCAGTCGCCGACGTCATCAGAATCAGCCGGTAGTCACTGGCTGATCGACGATTTCCGTGTTGGCGATTTTTTCTTTGCGTCGCCCTCCACTCAGCATCGAGGTCATCTTGCCGATGTGGCGGCCTTTGCTTATCGTCCGGCTGAAGTAGAAACAGTGCAGGAACTATTTGCAACGGCGCATCAGCAAGGTGCTGCAGATCCCATCATGTTTGGCCTGATTCCTTTTGATGTGAGCCGTTCCGCGAGCCTTGCTGTTGTTGCCCGTACGGAAGCCGCGCCCGTCCCGCAAGACAGGACAATACCTGCCAAAGCGGGTGATAGACCACAAATTGCCTCACAGCAACCGGTACCGGAACCTGAAGTATACGGAGACATGGTTCGCAAGGCACTTAGCCTGATGTCAGAAGAGGGTTTGCGCAAAATCGTTCTGTCACGCAATATGGATGTGACACTGGATCGTCCGCTGGATTATGCGCGTCTCCTTCCCGATCTCTTGTCGCGTAATGCACATGGCTACACATTTGCCATACCGGTATGGGAAAATGAAGAGCAGAAACTGCCTGCCGGCATGATGGTCGGCGCCAGCCCGGAGCTGCTGGTACGTCGTGTGGGTGATACCATTCATGTGAATCCGTTGGCCGGATCTATCGGCCGCAATGCCGATCCCGAAAAGGATCAGGCGCTGCGCGATGGGCTTGCCGTGTCAGAAAAAGATCTGCGCGAACATTCATATGTCGTCAATGATATTGCCCGCATTCTGCGTGAGCATTGCGTTGATCTGGATATTCCGGAAGGGCCGTCAGTGATCGGTACTGATACTCTGTGGCATCTGTCCACCTATATTACCGGTCGTCTTCGCGATCCTGCCACAACGGCGCTGGAACTGGCGCGAGCCCTGCATCCGACACCTGCTATTTGCGGTTATCCCACCGCAACCGCATTCAAGCACCTGGGCGAGCTGGAGCCATTCGATCGCAATTACTTTGCGGGACTGGTTGGCTGGCAGCAGGAAGACGGCGACGGTGAATGGGCATTGTCCCTGCGTTGCGCCTTGCATACGGGCGAAAACAGATTACGGCTCTTTGCGGGTGCGGGCATTGTCACGGGTTCCAATCCTGATCATGAAATCATCGAAACGGCCACCAAAATGGAAACGTTCATGCGCGCCATTCGCTGATTCGATCGAATTGCATCTGTTATTTATAAAATCTTCATTCAACACATAATCAAATCAATAAAACAGGGAGTAAGCGCATGCGCAAGTGGTTCCAGGCGGGTTTTTCCGCGATTGCACTCAGTATTTCAGCGGTAGCCATGGCGGCTTCGGGTTCCTGGCCCGAACACCCCTTGACGCTGGTGGTTCCATTCGGGCCCGGTTCC
Source organism: Advenella kashmirensis (assembly GCA_040393685.1). Taxonomy (GTDB): domain Bacteria; phylum Pseudomonadota; class Gammaproteobacteria; order Burkholderiales; family Burkholderiaceae_B; genus Advenella; species Advenella kashmirensis_C. Next base: position 6,506 of record JBEBTQ010000073.1, read on the forward strand.
AGTCCAGATCAAATGGCACGTGTCATCACAGAACAGGCCAGCAAAACATTGGGTCAGCCCATTGTCGTGCAGAATCGCCCGGGAGCCAGCGGCAATCTGGGAACCGGCGTCATTGCCAAATCCAAGCCTGATGGTTATACCTTTGGCGTCTCCATCACCGGTCCGATGGTCAACAACACACTGATCTATAAAGATCTGTCATACGATCCCAAAAAAGATCTGATTCCTCTGACACTGGCTGTGCATCAGCCGAATATTCTGGTGGTTCCGGCCAATTCTCCCATCAAGACTGTGGCACAATTGCTGGATGCCATGCGGGATCCCAAATCGCAATACAACTTCCCATCCACCGGGACTGGCACAGTGGCTCACCTGGCTGTAGAGCTCCTGCTGCAACGTGTTGGCGGCAAAGCCGTGCATGTGCCTTATGCTTCATCGCCAGCGGCGCTGTCTGCACTTCTGTCAGGTGATGCACAGTTTGCAGCCTTGCCGCCAGTTGCTGTGATGCCGATGGTCAATGATGGCCGCCTGCGCGCACTGGCTGTCGTCTTCAACGAAAAGACTGACATGTTCCCGAACATCCCGACGCTGGCTGAAGAGGGTGTCAAAGGTATTGAAGGTTCAGGATGGATTGGCTTTGTTGCACCTGCAGGGCTGCCCGATGACATTCGCAAGAAACTGACTGATGCCCTGGTTTCTGCAATTCATGATCCCACTGTTGAGAAGCGCCTGAAAGCGCAGTACATGCTTCCTGTAGGAGGAACCTCTGAGGCGTTTGCGCAATACATGGACGAGGAACTCAAACGCTGGGGGCCGATAATCAAACGCCTGAATCTGAGCGTAAACTAAACGCAACGTGTATTAAGCGCGGTGTGAATTAAGCACCGCGGGAATTAATTGGCGTGTAAATTTATCGCAGAGTCAATTAATGGCCATGTGAATTAGGGGCGGATTGTACCGCCCCTTATTTGTTGGTGACATTGCCGGCAATGTTGCTCTTGATAACACAAAATCACATGTGTCATGATTCACGCTCTTTCATTCTGTTCTGTGTTTATATATGATGCAGTTAACACCGGACGATCGTCTGGCATGACTTTTCGAAAAAAGGAAAGAATGAATATGAAATCGAAATGGATCACAATCGGAATCATGACAGTTGCCACGACAATGCTTTCTGCCTGCCAGTCCATGGCGGAAAATACTGCAGATAAGTCGGCGACACCACCTGTGCAGAGTGGTGTTTGCGAGCGCAATGCGGCTGCCAGTCTTGTTGGCAAACAGCGCGTTACCGATGAGCAGGCCATGCAGGCAACGGGTGCATCACAAGTGCGGCAGGTTAAACCGGGCCAGCCTGTGACAATGGACTATCGAAAAGAACGAGTCACGATTGAAACAGACCCTGCAACAGGGAAAATTACCAGAGCGGCTTGCGGTTAAAAATCGCGCTGCTATAACCGAACGCGACAGGCAAATGGTCTATCCAGCCGAATAGGCCATACAGGCACCATGCACACGGATTGTCGTTTCAGTGGTGCCTTCCGGTACGAAAAGAGAAGGCACACGAAGGCGCAGGCCGATATCTGCAACCTGCATATCCATTATTGTGTGGTCACCCCGGAACGAGCGGCGCGTGATTCGCGCGGGGACACCCCTGGTCGAACGAGCTCCGTTTTGCAAACCGCTGTCTGTTTCCAAAGCCTTTTCTTCAGAGGCAAGCCTGATCTGTTCGGGACGCAGCACAATATTAGCCGCGCCGTGTAGATGTTGGCAGGCATCATATAACGGAATGTCTCCCAGGGCCGTCGCAGCCACACCATCAGCACAGACACTATTAAGTTGCACCACAGGGCCGGTCAGGCTCGCGACGGCAGCGCTTGCCGGTTGCCAGTACACTTCCTGCGGACTGGCGCATTGCATAATCACGCCTGCCTGCATAACGGCGAGCTTATCCGACACGGCAAATGCTTCGCCCGGATCATGAGTCACCAGAATGGTGGTTGTGTTCGTTTTGCGCAGAACCTGGGCGACTTCCTCGCACATGCCGCGGCGTAGATCCAGATCCAGCGCATTGAAGGGTTCGTCCAGAAGCATGAGGCGTGGGCCGGGCGCCAGGGCACGGGCAAGCGCCACGCGCTGTTGCTGACCGCCAGACAACTCCTGAGGATAGCGATTTCCCAGAGAAGACAGACCCACAAGATCAAGAACATGCTGAATGCGTCTGTCAGCCTCCTGTCTGCCAAGACTGCGTGGCAGGCCGTAGCGAATATTTCCGGCGACATTCAGATGAGGAAACAGAGTGCCTTCCTGAGGCACGTAGCCAATGCCGCGTTTTTCCGGCGGAACCCACTTTTGCACAGAGGCGATCACCGTCGAGTCAAACGAGATTGTTCCTTCATCAGGTTTATCGAAACCGGCAATCATACGCAGCAATGTGGTTTTGCCACAGCCTGATGGTCCGAGCAAACCCACAATGGCGCCTTGAGGTATCTGCAGACTGGCACCATGTAAGACAGCAGTGTCGCCAAACCGTTTGCCGAGAGATTCAATGGTGATTGAACTCATCTTTCTGCTCCCTGCCTGAGCATTCGTTTGGTGAAAATGGCTACCGGCAAAATGGAGACAACAACCAGCAGTGCGGCATACGGCGCCGCAGCGGCATATTCTGCATCGAAGGTATAGGACCAGATCTCGGTCGCCAGCGTCTTCGTGCCTGTCGGTGCAAGCATCAGTGTGGCGGTCAGTTCGCGAAATATTTCAAGCATCATAAGGGCAAGCGCGGCTCCGATGCCGGGCGTGATATTGGGTACGATAATGGACAGGAAAACCTGAAATGGGTTGCGTCCAAGACTGCGGGCAATGGGTTCCAGTTGCGCAGGAACCAGTTCGATGGATGCCCGCAACGAAGATTGCGCCATCGGCAGAAAGAGAATGGCATAGGCAAACAGCAGAACCAGCTGTGACTGATAAAGATAGGGAACCACTCTGATGGAGAAAAAGACCAGCGCCAGCGCAACAACAACACCGGGCAGGCCGTGAATAATATAGGGCAGGCGGTCTGCGAAAACCGACAGGCGTGAGCGATAACGGATCGAGAGCAACACCAGGGGCAGGGCAAGCAGCGCAGTGAAGAGGGCACCGGAAGCGCCCAGTTCCAGTGACCCCAGAATGGCCTGGCTGATGGCAGTATATCCCTTTCCCAGAGACTGTCCATGCAGCAACCAGTAGATCAGTGTTGCAACAGGAACGCCTAACGCCAGAATCATCAGGACGGCAAACCCAGCCAGTGCGACCAGGTTCAGCTTACCCAGCGGGACAAGAGGAGGCTGACGAACCGCACCTCGGCTGATGCGTGCAACACTGCGGCGACCGCGCACGCGCATCTCGGCGTAAGCCGCGGGGATACAGAGTGCCATCAGAACAAGGGATAGCGCAGCCGCCGATGCGTTATCGAACTGCAGTTCATAGGACTCAAAAATGGCGGTGGTAAAAGTCTGAACCCGAAGCAGCGCCAGCGCGCCAAATTCCGCCAGCATATGGGTCAGCACGAGCAGCGCACCGCCGCCAAGGGCAGGTGTCAGTTGCGGCAGGAGTGCGCGCACAAAGGTGCGAAAGGGTCCGTACCCAAGCGAACGCGAGATATCCTCGAAGGCAGGGTCCACGGCTTTAAGTGCAGCAGATACGGGTAAATAAACCAGTGGGTAACTGGAGAGGGAAAGAATCAGAATGGCACCGGCCATGCCCTGGAAAATGACATCAAGCGAAGACCAGGCATAGCTTGAGACGAAGGCGGGCACAGTCAGAGGAAGCGCGGCGGCAACGCGCCACACTTTTCTGCCGGGCAGGGTCGTGCGCTCTACGCACCACGCAACGGACAGACCGATAAGCCCTGCTGTCACGGTTACGCCCAATGCAAGTACCACGGTATTGACCAGCAGCATCGCGGTACGTTCCCGCAGCAGTTCCCGAGCCAGGCCACCAAGCCCTGACTGGGAGGTGCGAATGGCAACGTAGATCAGGGGTAAAGCGATCAGGAAAAGGGGAAGTACCGTCCACGCCCTTAACCAGGCGGGAGAGTCCGCCGGAGCTCTCCCATCCTGTATCCGTGAAAGGATCACGCCAGACCTGCTTCCTGACGCAAGGTTAAGGCGTCCGCAGCATCGCCCAGGTCGGCTGGAGTGACTTGCGGTGGATTCAGCTCATTGAATGGCTTCAGATCATATGGCGATTTGACGCCTGGAACCAGTGGATACTCGGCGACCGTTTTGACCAGCGCTTCCTGTCCCTGCTTGCTGACCAGGAATGCCACAAACTGTTTCGCCAGTTTGAGGTTGGCAGATGATTTCAGTACGCCGGCAGCGGACACGGTAATAAGGGCGCCGGCATCCTGACCGCCGGTGTAGTAAAGCGCTGATTTCATTTTATCTGCGCCAACTTCGTCCGCCACGGAATACCAGTAGTAATTATTGACGAGTGCAGTTGCGATCTCGCCGCTTTCCACGGCTTTCATGGCTGCCTTGTTGCCGTTATAGATACGACCGTACTGCTTCAGGCCCTTGAGCCAGTTGAGTGCAGCTTCCCGGCCTTTGAGCAGTTTGATGGCAATAATCTGTTCCTGGAATGCGCCGCTGGTGGGCACGAAACCGACCCGGTCTTTCCAGGCTTCTGTTGCCATGTCCAGAACCGATTTGGGCAGTTCAGATTCCTTGACCATGTCGCGGTTGTAGGCGATGACGCGGCAACGGGCGCTGACTG
>JBEBTQ010000074.1:0-11248 GCA_040393685.1 Advenella kashmirensis
TCCACACAAACTCCAGAGAGGGAGAAACCTGGCTGCCGCTGCGATTACGCAGTTCGCTTTCGTAGCCGTTCTGGTTGGACGAAAAGCCGCCGCCGGTCTCAGGTTTGCGTGACCAGTTGTCGTAACGGATAGCGGGAGTCAGCTCAAACTGACCATTGTTCCACAAGAAGGCGTGGCTGGCTGACAGCGACAGATCACGGCTCTTGACTTTGGGTGTGTCACCCTGATTGGAATGCAGGAATTCGCAGGTACGCGGACCCATGAATGCAGGGAGACCCGGTGGGACGACCGGGCAGTTGTCTACCCCTGCAGAATACTGCTCGTACGTATCGTCGGCAAACGTGGCGCCCACAATCCAGTGACCGCGCAGGGCCGAATCACCCCAATAGCCGCCGGCGTTCAGGTTGGCACCCCAGCCTTTCTGCTCGATGCTGTTATCGCGCTCGTAGACACCACTAGGATAGCCATACATAAATGGGTCACCGGGAATCGCATAAGCACGCGCATCTTTCTTGCGGATCGCGCGCTGGTCGGTTTCAATTTTGGTTTTGGCCCAGTACAGCTGAATGCCGGCCTGATCCAGCGCAGAATAAGCCTGAGTTGACTTGTAGTTGTAATCGGCCCAGATACGGTCTCGCTTCAGGCGTTCGATCAGCGTATTGTCACCAATCGCATAGGCCGACGTATTCTGGTCATGCATCTGGTCGATAGTGCGATCCAGGCGGAAAGAGCTGGCACTCAGTCCCACTGTCTGGCCTGGAGCCAGTTCATGTTCAAAGCGGATACCCGTATTCTTGCTGGTGTAATCCGCAGGATTCATCTTGGTACGGGTAGGCCCATAACCACCGATATCCGCGCCATTTTTGGCTTCATGGCCTGTACTGATGCCGTATTCCAGAAGCATTTTGGTGGATGCGCCAAGACGGGTGGCCAGGGCCATATTGCCACCGATGCTGTCATCCAGCCCGTCATGCGTGCCCTTGATCAGAAAACCAATGTCCTTGCCATCTGTCAGCAAATCATCCGGACGCAGTCCGCGCAGAATGACAGTACCGGCCAGCGCAGACGCATTGCCCGCACCTGCGCCACGTACCACATCAACAGCGGAAAGCGTATTGAAGTTGATGGTATCGAGCCCGCCCTTGACGCCGCGACTACCGTCGTTCAGCCATGGTAAAGGAATACCGTCTTGCAGAACCCGTACCCGATTGCCGTCCAGACCGCGCAGGTTCACACTTTTGTTATCGCGATTGAAATCGAGCCCGGGAATGAGGCGACCCAGGTCGGACCAGTTCTGAACCTGATTGCTGGAAATTTCACTGCGGGTGGTGGTGGTTTCCCAGCTGGGAGCTGGTGTTTCGTCCTGGGCACGAACCATACTGAGTGTAGGAACCGTGCTCTTGCCTGCTGGCGTTGTTGAGCTTGTGTTGCTGGTCTCGTTAACGAGTTGACCGTGGGCAAGGCCCGCGCTGAGCATGACGGAGACAAGTACCGTCAGACGAAAGGGCAAAGTGACAGTTTTCATAAAAAATAATCGTTTGAAAAGCGATGCGCCGCATCACCCTTCAATTAAAAAGGGCGTTCCGAAATGTCACCGCGTGGGAGGCACATCTGAGATACACATTGAAATATCTGAAACGAAAGAGTACCCGTAATGCAAACTATTATCAATTACATTGTGATTTATTATTGAAATTTTCCGTATTCTGTTGTATTTCGTTCGGGTTTTCGTAAGAAACAGGGTTGTTTATGGCTTTTGGAGCAGCAAGGGAGTCGCGCTTATAGGCCTTGTGCAGACAGAATTTGTCTGCGTCACAGGCTCAAGCTAAGAACGATTTCGTCAAATAATGGAGGATTGAAAAGCGGTCAGCCGCCTGAATACAGGTCGCCGGCGAAGTCGACAACAGGCTGACGATTCGGGGCACTTTGCTGCGACGAAGTTGTAACAGCGGGCTGTCCGGACGCGCCCTGCCCGGGGCTGGAATCAGTATCCGCCGGTGTAGATACCGTCAGAGGCGGCTGCGACAGCCCGGCACCCAGACTTTTGAGCAGTTTCTGATATTCGGCGTTCTGACGCAGTGTCTGCCGGCCCGCTTCGATAAGCGCATCCACATCTTTGCGATTGACAGTAAAAAGCGTGGGAATGCGCAGCAGATGCCGGCGCGGCACGGAAAGCCCCTCCGGGACATCATGCAGGCTGACAGGTACAACATGCAGTTGCGCATTCGGTGCAAGCAGCGACTTCAATTGCGGGCTCAGCGATCTTTTCAATTCCGCCCACTGCCGCCCCGTGTCTTCGACCATCTGCATGGTTTCCTTGGTCACACGCCCCGACGTACTGAACATGATCGTATCGAACACCTCTGTCAGGGTAGGCACATTGCCGCTTTTGTCGATGTCTACGCTGGGGTCGCGCTCGGCGTTGACCACGACCAGCACGACCTTTTTGACCGTCCCCTTGCTGATCTGCCCACGGCGCAACTGACCCACACCCAGCGACACCCGATTGATCAGGCTACGCACACCCAGATTGTCGGATAAGCCACCGTCCACCAGATGAATATAAGGCCGATTCCTGCTGTCCAGATAGCTCATGACATCGGCGCGATAAGTACGCAGCTTGTAGTCTCCATGCAGCCGTGCCACTTCCTCGCGTTTCTTCTGCGAGTAAGCACATTGTCCCGCATAATTTTTCAGGGTGAGCGGTGACAGCACAATGGGCACTGCGGCTGATGACGCCACGGCAAACCCAAGCGGCACTTTACGAATGTCCGAGCACAAGGTTGCGAACTGATCAGGCGAGAACTCGAAGCTGGTCCCCTGCGAGAGATCGGTTGCCATCACAATCAGGTCCGCATGGGGATTGCGGTATAGATCCTCATAAGTTTTGCCCTCGTAAAGTCCATCCAGCTTTTCTGCCAGCACATGACCACGACCCAGTGTGGGTGAAATCGCGGCCGCATAATTACGGGGGTTGAAAATTGCGGATACGAGAGTCTGCTGGAAATCCTTGTACAGATAGTCGTTCTTGAAACCGGGAAAGGTTTTGTCGCCGTTCAGAGCGTAATAGGCAGCCACGATACTGCCGCCCGAAACACCGCGCACCACATCTACCTGACTCAGAAGCGACTGCTTATGCCCATTCCATTGCACCTGTGTATCGGCCAGTTCCTTGAGCACGCCATAACCAAAAGCAGCGGCTCGCGCCCCTCCCCCGGAAAAACTCAATACCATCACGAACGAGGGGTCGGTTCTTTCGTCCAGTCGGGCATTGTCAACGCCAGCATCGGGCGTTCCCTCTGGCAGTGGCGGGTTCTGCCAGGGAGAGAGCGACGAACATGCGGCAAGCACGGTAAGCAAGGGAAGGACGAGAAGTTTACGCATTTGCATGATTGTTATTTTCCTGCCAGTGTCCAGCCGGATACCATGAGTCCCATACCGGCTAATGCCAGTATTAGTCCCGTCCATTCTATGCCCGACAGCGCACTTCGGTCCACGATATTGAGCCAGAGTACGGAAATGACGACGTACACAGCGCCATAGGCAGCATAGACCCGCCCCGTTGCTACAGGATGCAAGGTAAGCAGCCACGCAAAGACAAGCAGCGTCACCAGCGAAACCGCCAGCGTCCACCACGCGCCATCACGACGCAGCCAGTAATAGAAAAAATAGCAGCCGGCGATTTCCGCGATGGCAGTAAGGATAAACAGGAAAATAACACGCAGCACGTCAGGGCCCCGTAAATTTGGGAATCCTGCAAATCATACCCTGCCGAAAGTCATTTCGCCAGAATGTGAATGGACCCTAAGCAATGCTGCGAATGAGCCGTTGCAAAGGCTCAAGCGATGCAACGGACTCATTCAATATCTGATTCGATCTTTTAGTTGATCTCTTATTCGATGACACCGCAGACCATTCGGCCAGCACCACCGCCCAGTTCTTTGGGATGATCTGAGTAATTATCGCCGCCTTCATGAATCATGAGTGCATGCTTGCTGACGTCCGACAAGGACTTGAGCTTTGGCGCCAGTACGGCGTACGTGGCGGTTCCATCTTCGGCAACCACAAGTCCGGGCAGATCGCCAAGATGGCCTTCATCGCTATACGGGCCTTCATGCTTGCCGGTTTTCTTGGGATCGAGATGACCGCCGGCTGCCTGAGCAGGAACCTTCTTGCCATCTTTATCGGCCGCATCACAACTGGGATTTTCGTGCACATGAAAGCCATGCACGCCAGGCTTGAGGCCCTTGATGTCAGGCGTAAATAGCAGGCCATAAGGCGTTTCACTGATGGTCACTTCGCCGGCAGCCTCCCCTGCCCCCGACTCGGTCGCCAGATTCATTGGCACTTTAACATCTGCTGCCGATGCGACCGACAATGTACCCAGACCCAGAATTCCCGTGAAAATCAGCGTCTTCCATTTCATTGCATTCTCCAAAAAATACAGTGTGAAAGAAAAGGCTAACACCAGAATCACCATTGTGATATCGATGTTTCATTTGTTCATAACTGGATGCAAATCCGTCATGAATTGAGATGGGTCGGTTGAAAAATGAATTTATTTTTCGCCGACTTTTTTGCCACGTGTATGTGGCAGATAACGCCAGAAAATGGCGGCAGACAGAAATCCAAATCCGCCTGTCAGCGCAATGCCCGCACCCAAAGAAACCAGTGCTGTCATGCCTGATAGCAGAAACGGACCGGCACTGTTGCCGATGTCGCTGATCAGACGCCACAGACCCAGAAATTCCGTGCGCCCATGCCTGGGAGAGGCATCAGCACCCAGCGTCATATTGATACCGGAACCAAAACCATTTCCCAGTCCCATCAGCATGGCTACAGCGACAAACGTGAAAATATTCGTCGTAAGTGGCATCGTCACAAGTGAAATTCCCATGATCAGCGTACATGGTAAGGCGACCCACAATCGGCCCCACTCATCCATGATTTTTCCCGCAGGATAAAAGACCAGCATATCTACCGCAGAAGAGACACCGAATATCACAGATGTGGCAGCCGGACTCAGGCCAATATAATCGGCCCACAGCGGAATCACAATCTGCCGCGCAGCGCGCATCGCACTGATCATCATGACCGCGAGACCCAGCGACAGAAAAACGCCCGCATGCGTTCGGGCGATTTGCAACATCTTCGGCTGCACGGCAGAGAGATCATCCTGTGTATTGGTTTCTACCTTCAGGTCAGGCAAATGGTAAGTCAGCAACAGCGACACCAGCAGCGCAACAATGCCGACCCAGTATGCACCAGTAAGACCCATGAAGTGCATCGCGCCGGCGCCCACGAACGGGCCGGCGAACATGCCAATACGATTGACGCCGCCCAGGATCGATAGTGCCCGGGCACGCATGTAATAAGGCACAGCCTCAATCATGTACGTCTGTCGAGCCAGGAAAAAGACCGATGTTGAGACACCGATCAGCAAGGCGGCAACAGCAAGCAGGGACACATGACGCGCAAAGATACAGAGCAGCAACGCAATAATGGTCAGGCACGCAGCGCCCAGCAATGCCAGTCGCTCACCAATACGCGACGTGACCATGGCAGCAGGAATGTTCGTGATCAGGGAACCCAGACCGATGAGCGCAATAATCAGTCCCGCAAGCGCCGGCGTTGCGCCCAGGTCTCGCGCAGTAAGCGCAATGACAGGAAGAACCGACCCATTGGCAAAACCAAAAAGCATCGCAGGACCATAGGCAGGAATGGCAATACTTCGTAAACTGAAACTGCTGTCTGCCATGAGTCTTTCCTTCCCGAATGCTTATAAACATTCGGCATTTTACCGCTGCAAATTCGCTGTGAAGGGTCAATGGGCCATTTCATTTGTATTACCTGTAAAACCGTAGCATCCCCAATAGTGTATTCAGCAAAACGTCAATTTATACCGTTGAGTTTTCATGGTGAATGTGGATCTCGACGCGCTCGCCGGCGCCTCGCAGGCCAGGGTTTCACTTTGATCGACGAAAGACATCTACCTCCTGAAAGGCCATACATAACTTCAATGGCTTAATTTATAAAGACTAAATACTGGACGCACGCAAAGGTCCGTTCCTATACTGGCACGGTATTACATATGTAATATTAATATTCACGGAGTGGTTGATATGAAGAGTGAACTCTCAACAGAAAACAGCAATGCTCCCCTTCAGGAAGATGCGCCAAATACACGCCGTCAGTTCTTACGACAAGGCGCAGTGACAGCCGCTGGTGCGCTGACCGCCACCGCCGGCTTGCGTACCAGTTTTGCACAAACGCCAACTGTTGTCGTCAGTAATGGATCAGTGCCTGATGACAATGTACTGGACATTCCTTCCTGGTCGCGGCAGCCAGGGGCATTGGTAGGAAGCCATCCATATGGTGTCCCTTCGCGATTCGAAGGTCGCGTCATTCGTCATTTGCGCAAAACTGACAAACAGTATTTTTCGTCATCAACTCGCTCACCCATACAGGAACTTGACGGCATCATCACGCCCAATGGACTGTTCTATGAACGTCACCATAATGGCGTTCCCGATATTGATCCTGCCGCGCATCGACTGGTACTACACGGAATGGTTGAGAACGCACTGACATTCACTATGCAGGATATTCGGCGCTTTCCTTCGCACAGTCAGATCTATTTTCTGGAATGCTCGGGCAATCCGGGTTATACCGTTTATGGCAAGACCGCTGCAGAGGCCAATGGACTTGTCAGCTGTGCACATTGGACCGGTGTCCTGCTCAGGACAGTGCTTCAGGAAGCGGGTCTCAAGGCAGGCGCGAAATGGGTCATCGCCGAGGGCGCGGACGGTGCCGGCATGAACCGCAGCATTCCGCTGGAAAAATGCCTGGACGACGCGATGCTTGTGTACAGCCAGAACGGTGAACGCCTGCGTCCTGAGCAGGGTTATCCGTTAAGACTGCTGCTGCCCGGTTTCGAGGGCAATATGAGCATCAAATGGCTGCGGCGTCTTCAGGTAACAGACAGACCACTGCATTCAAGAGAAGAGACCTCAAAATACACCGATAGCCTGCCCGACGGGAAAGCCCGCGAGTTCACATTTGTGATGGAAGCAAAATCCATCATAACCAGCCCATCCGGCGGTCAGAAAATCAGCGACAAAGGTTTCCACGAAATCCGCGGCATTGCCTGGAGCGGACGCGGCCGCATCACCAAAGTGGAATTGTCCGTGGACGATGGCAAGTCCTGGCACGAAGCGACCCTGCAAGGCCCTGTCCTGAGCAAAGCACTGACACGTTTTGTTTTTCCCTGGAAATGGAACGGCGAAGCTGTGGTCATTCAAAGTCGTGCAACCGATGAAACAGGTTATACCCAGCCTGAATTGAAAACGCTGGTTGACGTGCGAGGTCCAAATGCCACTTATCACAACAATGGAATTACGCCCTGGCGTATTGCGCCTGACGGAAAGGTGACGCATGCACTCGCGTAAAAATCATCGCGCCGGAAAACTGGCTGTCGGCAGAATACTGGCATCGTTGACGTTCGGTGTGATGCTGACAATGTCGATAATGCCCGCGCAGGCAGAAGGCAAATATGGCATTGGGCACGCGATCACGGCGGAGCAACTTGCCCCCTGGAATATCAATGTGTTTTCCGATGGCGAGAATCTGCCGGCAGGAAACGGAACCGTGGCACACGGAAAAACCCTCTTCGCACAACAATGTGCATCCTGTCACGGAGCGAAAGGCGAAGGTGGCACAGGAGACAAATTAAGTGGTGGTATCGGCACACTGGCCAGCGCCAAGCCTGTCAAAACGGTAGGCAGTTTCTGGCCCTATGCGCCGACTCTATTCGACTACATCAGACGCGCTATGCCACTGAACGCGCCACAAAGTCTGAGCAATGACCAGGTTTATGCAGTTACCGCCTATGTGCTGCATCTGAATGGACTGTTAGCCGATAGTGCGACGCTGGACGCAGAATCCCTGAGCGCGATTCGAATGCCCAACCGCGATGGCTTCGTGCCCGATGCGAGACCGGATGTCGGACAGAAACACCCGGAAAATCATCGCGCATCGCACGAAGCGCGCACAGGCAATATACAAATGCAATAAAGATTGTTTGTGCCTGGCAGCTGCAATGGTGTAATGAAGCTCTGGTCCGTTTTGCGCTCAGCACGAATCGATATGCTCGATGTGTTGTCCGCAAAACGGTACCAGAACCTCAGTCAATCATCGAGAAAAGCATGCCGCGTTTTTTAAATACAGTTGTGATAAATGGGAGTCTTCATCGTCCGTCTCGCACGCGCACTCTGCTCAATGCAGTAACGCAGAAGATCACAAACGATATTGCCCTTGAAACCGAGTTCATTGATCTTGTTGATCTGGTCCCCTACATAGGCACGACCCTTGCCGTTGATGCGCTGCATCCGGATGCCCGCCTAGCCTTGCGGCGTATTGAAGAAGCTGACTTTCTGATTGTGGGCGCACCGGTCTTTCGCGGATCGGTACCCGGACTCTTCAAACATCTTTTCGATCTGATCGATCTGAATGCCGTTACCGGCAAACCTGTGCTGCTGGCCGCCACCGGAGGCAGCCCAAGACACGGATTGGTGATTGATCACCAGCTACGCACGCTGTTTGGTTTTTTTCATGCGCTGAGCCTGCCCGCCGGTGTTTATGCAACGTCGGAAGAAATCCAGAACGAGGTTATCGTCAGCGATGCGCTCAAGGCACGCATCGATCTGGTTGCAGAACTCTCAATACCGATACTGGATGCCGTGCTGAGCCGCAAGCCAGAACACATCAAAGAGCGCGCAGTCGCATAGGCGGTTTGGAGTCGCATAGGCAGTTTGGCAGACGCGCCCGGCATTGTTGTCTCAGTCCTGGTCGTACTCTCTGCATCCCAAGCCGGACGCTTGCGCAATTTGAGCCGTCCCTTGTGCCTTAGCGACATCACCCAGAGCGGCGAGAAACAATTCTTCATCACCTTCTTCTATTGCCGCGTTCACAGATTCAATCATATCTTCCTGCGTTTTCAAATATTCAGCGGCATCAAATTCACTTATTGTTCTGTTGACTTTTTTCATACGGCTGACCTTTCATGTTTTACCTATGAAAAATGTAAATCTACAATTGCAATCATAGCTGCGCAGTCCATCTATCCGTGTACAAATAAAAGCCATTTATCGATTCGTTAAATGTCCCGGTCATTCGGCTCAAACGTAGCATTACCTTAAGCAATTCCGTGGGCCACGTCACGTTTTTCGCAGGCAATAAAAAAGCCGCTCTGAACGAGGCGGCTGAATTATTCTTTCTACAAGAGTTTTCCTGGTGGGCTGGGCGAGACTCGAACTCGCGACCAATGGATTAAAAGTCCACTGCTCTACCGACTGAGCTACCAGCCCGGGAAAGAAAAAGATTATGAAGGAATCCGAACTCCGTGTCAAGCGCGTGTGCATATTTGCGACAAAGAAATTTGAATTTTTTCCGCTGTCGCAAGCGCACACGCCTGATTAACGTTCGCGCGAAATCCGTACTTCTGCCCCGCGCCGTTTGACTTCGAGACCGTCGGACTGCAGGATTTTAAGCCCTTCCAGCCCCTTGATATAGCTTGAGCCCTGCATCTGCATGACACGAATCTTGTTGCGCATAACCACAGGATTGTGCAGTGGCATACCGAACATCCAGACTTCATCCAGAATACGCGCAGAATTGAATTCACCCATATGACGGATAACAGGCCCCAGGCACAGCATATGACCTTCACGTCCAAAGACTGGCACGGAATCGAGTTCACATTCCACCTTGATCACCTGACCGCCCTCATAGCGCTGATTCAGGTTCAGATCCCACCAGGCATCGCCTTCGGGCAGATAGACGTTCACTGAAGATCCGGGCTGCAACACGGGCGCAACAAGCAAGGCAGGACCCAGCATGTATTGCAGATCCCAGGCACGAGCCTTGGCGTCGTCGGGATAGGCCAACGCCATCATCCGTTGTACCGGCAGACCGGTACGCACAGAATCTTCGATGACACCATTGATGTAAGGAACAAGACGATAGCGCAGCTCAAGCAGCGTACGGATTTTTTCCTGAACCTCTGCTGGATACGCAGTAGGCAGCAGAGCCGGTGCCGCCTGGAATGAAAATCCTGCGGAAAATACACATAAACCCAGCATGCGCAGATACAGATCCGGATCCAGGGGAAAATCATTCTGAAGCGCTGATGCATTCCCCAGATCGTGAGTAACGGCAACCACACCGCTAGCCTGTACAGAAAGCGCCTGACGCAGCCACTGAGTCAGGCCGTCCCAGTCGTTGCCGGATGCGGGTGTTTTTTGCCAGGCGACGCGCTGCACCGCCATGACCAGATCTGTAGAAGGCACCACGCCTTCTGTGGGTGTCTTATTCATGGACACCGCATCAAAGAGCGCACGGCGCAGCAGCAAGGGATACAGTTCGCGCAGCAAGGCGCCGCTTTCTCCGTTACGAGCACTGACCGAATCAGGAATATCCAGCGCAAAGGAACTCTGGAATGCGCCCACGCCTTCGTCAACCATCTGATGGTGGCGCTCTACCCAGAAGCTATAGGCGTCCTTGTAGGTCAGATCAAGCAGACCGAAAGGCACGTTGCCATTTTCCGGAACACCGTCAAAGACAAAGGCACTGCCATCTTCGGCGGTCAGCAGCCAGCCGCGATCTTCAAGATCGTCAAAAAGCAGCGTGTTGCGTGGCACACCGGGAAACGATGGAATGCTGACTTCAAAAAACTTCTCGCGCAAACCACCCAGCGTACGCCGGGCATCGTCCATACGGGCGGCATCCCATTCCACGACCATTTTGTCGGTCTGAAATTGCACCATAGAAGGCTGCGCAAAATCGAGCACGTCCAGCGAGAATTTCTCCTCGCGCAGGGTTTCTGCCTGACGAATGAAATCTTGTGTAGACTGCCCCGGCTGCTGTTTGAGCCAGGCGCCCATGGCCCAGAGTGGCGGCTGGCCGGCACGACCCGTCAGCGCGGAATACTGATTGAATATTTCAGCAACTTCGCCCGAGAACACGAACAGGTCGAAAACCGGCCCGTCAATAAAAATCTGATAAGTGTCCGGATTATCTTCTGTACCGGGGTCATGCATGACTCGCTCAAGCGAGTTGGCATACAGACCCCAGCCGCGCGGATTCCAGGCCAGCGGCAGATAGCGGAAGTCGTTCAGATCGGACACCATCTCGGTGCCGCGACGGTTGAAGTCGCCCGCGGTTTCGCCCAGACCAAAGACAGGTTCGCCTT
>JBEBTQ010000075.1:0-11198 GCA_040393685.1 Advenella kashmirensis
AAGGAACGTATTCGCGTTCCCAAGGGTACGCTGTTTTTCAAGGCAGGCGACAAACTCACGGCCCTATACAGCATCCGCTCCGGATCCATGAAACTGCAGTTGGAAAATGAATCCGGCCATATGCAGATTACCGGTTTTGTATTTGCTGGCGAGATTATTGGACTGGATGCGCTGGCAGACAATCAGCACCTGTCCAACGCCATTGCCATGGAAGATACCGAAGTCTGTGTCATCCGCATGACTGATCTTACCTATCTGTCCAAGGAAATTCCCGCCCTGGCCTATCGCATCACGCGTCTCATGAGTCAGGAGATTTCGCGATCACACAATATGGCTTTGTCTTTAGGCGCAATGAGGTCGGAGCAGCGACTGGCTGCCTTTCTGATCAACCTGTCCCAGCGTTTCACCTGTCTGGGATATTCAGGCAGCGAATATGTGCTTCGCATGAGCCGCGAAGAGATCGGTAATTACCTGGGTCTGACGCTGGAAACGGTAAGCCGACTACTCTCACGCTTTGCCAAGGAAGGACTGATCCGGATTCAGCAGCGCGAAGTGCGCATACTGGATTTCAACGGGCTGCAATCGCTGATACAAAACGATAACGTACACCGGATTGAAGTGCACAGGGCTGCAGCCAACGGATAATTATTACTGGTTTCTGCACTCATTTCATTGGTCAATCCAATAGTCATTCCATTGGTTGCCCCATTGGTTATCCGATTAGTCACCCTGTTAATCATCTCGTTGCCTGTCCGGTCAGTCATCCAGTTCCGAGTGACGTGCAAATAATGCGAGTTTGTCGCTGCTGTTGGCCATGAAAAAACTCAGGGTGCTGGAAAATGCTGCCATCAGCCAGAAGAGAAAAAAACCCGCAGCATACGCCAGTTCACTGGATATTCGAATGTATCCAAACAGCGGAATATCTTTGGGATCAATCAGCGCAAATACCACGCCACTGGCAAAACCGGCAGCAAGAAAGGATGGCCATAAAATCCACATCAGGGTTCGCATTTTCAGTTCCCCTTGGCTGTTGTGCTGGCCGATGTTGCTCCAGAGAAATCAGTTACTGCATTGCGAGCTGCCGGCCGCGTATTGGACGCTGCCGGATTCGCACTTTCCGTGATGACCATCAGTCCGTGGCGACGCGCGCCCAGGTTCACCTGCTGGTCGGGGTTATCGTAGAAAGCCAGAACAATCGTGATGATGCACCCGACGATGGCAAGGAACGGGCCTGCCATCAATATCCATGGCCAGGGTTCCCTGTACCATGGCCCGCTATCTTTTTCCAGCTTCTGCATGTTTGTCTCCTGCTCAATTGGGTACATAAAAGGTGGTTTCCTGATCCACAGACAGATCACCACCCGATTTATCGGTATTTTCAATATGCAGCGTCAGGGGATGCAATCCCTGCCCTGCTCCTTCGGCGGGTACGCGAACCACCATGGGCACCCATTGATTTGAAAATGCTGGCACATCAATCTGCCGGTCACTCTCTTCACCTGCCAGGACAGTCACATCCGGCAGATCGGAAGTGGCGCTCAGCGCGAATTTCTGATCGCTCTCGGTCATATTGATTAACTGGATGCGATAGACGTTTTCGATCAGTCCGCCTGGAATTTCCCGACCCAGCGAGCCGCGATCCCGAACAATATCCACTCGTAAAGGCGTGCGCATAGACAGCGACACGATCAGTCCGATAATGAAAATGCTGAGCAGTGTGATATAGATAAAGACGCGCGGTTTGAAAAGACGCTTTCTGGCCTGTTTACCTGAAAGGCCGTCCAGCATTCCGCTTTCGGACGTGTACCGAATAAGGCCAGGCGCGTAATTCATTTTTTCCATCACCTGATTACAGGCATCGATACAGGCGCCACAGCCAATGCACATATACTGCAGGCCGTCCCGGATATCGATGCCGGTGGGACAGACCTGCACACAGATAGTACAGTCTACGCAGTCCCCCAGACCCGCAGCGCTGGGAACCACTTTCTTGGATCGCCTGCCTCGCGGTTCACCCCGGATCTTGTCATAGGTCACAACAAAAGTGTCTTTGTCAACCATGACACTCTGGAAGCGCGCGTAGGGGCACATGTATTTACAGACCGACTCACGCAGAAAACCCGCATTACCCCAGGTGGCAAAGGAATAAAAAATCATCCAGAACCATTGCCAGAACGATAGATCCA
This sequence comes from Advenella kashmirensis, assembly GCA_040393685.1. Taxonomy (GTDB): domain Bacteria; phylum Pseudomonadota; class Gammaproteobacteria; order Burkholderiales; family Burkholderiaceae_B; genus Advenella; species Advenella kashmirensis_C. The sequence continues at coordinate 2,187 of JBEBTQ010000075.1, forward strand.
GATGGATGAGCTGCGAACCCAGTTCACGAATGGGTGAGAAATAGCCAATGAATGTAGAACCGGTCCACCAGGCAACCAGTAACCAGAGAAAGTGTTTGCTCGCCTTGATGCGAAACTTACGGAAACTCATGGGGGATTCGTCAAGACGAATCCGCTGCACCCGATCACCTTCGACCTTGCGCTCAATCCACATGAAAATTTCGGTATACACCGTTTGCGGACAGGCGTATCCACAGAACAGCCGACCCGCCAGCGCCGTAAACAAAAACAGTCCGTAAGCCGAAATAATCAGGATGATAGCCAGATAAAAAACATCCTGAGGCCAAAGCACAATGCCAAAAATATAGAATTTGCGCTCCGTGAGGTCAAACAGCACCGCCTGTCGACCATTCCACTGCAGCCACGGTAGGCCGTAGAAGACAAGCTGGGTTGCAAGCACCAGAATAATTCGCCACCGGGCAAAAACACCCGTGACAGAGCGCGGGTAGATCTTTGCGCGGATCTCTTCGACCTGCATATTGCTGTCTTCGGCAGATGCAGCGGCGGCCGGTTTCAGTCTTAGTGGCTGCCAGGCAGGAACCTCCTCCTGCCCAGCTTGCTCGGAGCGCGTTTCAGACATAATGGACAATAGTTCTCAGTCAGGACTACTTATTGGATAAACCCCAGACATACGCAGCCAGCATACGAATCTGATCTTCAGACAGAGTATGTTTCTGCGCTGGCATGGTGCCCTGGCGGCCATGCAGAATCGTATCGATGATGGTGTCCTTGGAGCTGCTGTTAAGCCAAACTGCGTCTGTCAGATTGGGTGCGCCCAGCGCCTGATTGCCTTTACCGTCCATACCGTGACAGGCAAAGCAGACCTTTTTGAAACCGGCTTCACCGGCATTCAGCAGAGTAGGATCATGTGCCAGACCGGAAAGGGACCGTACGTAGTTGGCGATCTCGTTAGCCTGCGCAGGCGAAATCATTGCACTCAAAGGTGCCATGACACCATGCCGTCCTTCGGTGATGGTTTTCAAAATGGCTTCGGGAGTGCCGCCATACAGCCAGTCGCCGTCGGTCAGGTTGGGGAAATTAGGCGCACCTTTGGCGTCAGAGCCATGGCATTGCGCGCAATTGTTCAGAAAGAGCCGTTTACCAATTGCGTGCGCTTCTGTATTCCGCGCAAGTTCCTCTACGGAAAGACCGGAGAACTGCTCGAACAGCGGTTTGATCTGCTCATCCAGCTGCTGGCGTTCACTCACAACCTGTTTTGCTGAGGTAAATCCAAGCAGACCGGGGAAAGAACCCAATGCAGGATAAAGCAGCATGATACCCAGGGCAATTGCACAAAGCCCGAGATACATGAAGGTCCACCAGCGTGGAACCGGATTGTTCAGTTCGCGCAGGTCATCGTCCCAGACATGGCCGGTATCTTCGACCTCTACAGGTTTCTGCTTGAGCCAGCGACGCTGACTGAACAACAGCCAGAGACACCAGACCACGCCCGTGAGCGAGACGATCGCAATGTAATAGCTCCAGGAATTACTGAAAAAATCACTCATTTTTAATAACCTTTACCACGAGTTGTCGTTTCTTCGTCAGGGACGGCGAACGGCAGACTGGCGGCTTCTGCATTATCTTTCACACGATGCCCAGACCAGGCCCAGGCAATAATGCCCAGGAACGTAATGATCGATATGATGGTAACGACGCCAATCAGAATATCCATGATTTCACCTGTCCCCGATTCGCGCGTTACTTGGAAGCAGCCGCGTCTTGCTGCTGACGCAGCGCTGCGGTGTAGCCAACGCCAAGGTTCTGCAGATAGGCAACCAGAGCATCTTCCTCTGTTTTACCTTTCAGAGCCTCAGGTGCTTCCTCAATCTGCTTGTCGGTATATGGCACACCCAGGGTACGCAACGCATTCATACGTGCCTTGATATCCCAGTTTGAGACGTCTTTATGCTGCAGCCAGTAGTAACCGGGCATATTGGACTCTTTCACGACGTCACGCGGATTGCGCAGGTGAATGCGGTGCCACGTGTCCGAATAGCGCTGACCCACACGAGCCAGATCGGGACCCGTGCGTTTGGACCCCCACAGAAACGGATGATCATAGACAAACTCGCCAGCCACTGAATATGGGCCGTAGCGGGAAACCTCGGACTGCAGTGTACGGATCTGTTGTGAGTGACAACCTACACAGCCTTCCTTGATGTACACGTCGCGACCAATGATTTGCAGTGGCTGCAGCGGCGCAATGCCAGGCGCCGCCTGCGTGGTGGAATGCTGGAAGAACAGCGGCACAATTTGCACCAGGCCGGCTGCCGCGACGACGAGGATCGAGAAGATAATCAGAAGACCAACGTTCTTCTCGAGTGTCTCATGAGTAAAGATGCTCTTTTTTTGATTCGCCATGATAATTCTCTTAAGCAGCGGTAACTGATTGAGTGGAAATACGGGCGTCATGTCCGGAGAACTCAGGCACCTGAGGATTGACACCCTTGAGCCCGCGAATGGTCATGATCGTGTTGTAAAGCATGACGATGACACCACCCAGGAAGCTGACGCCACCCAGTACGCGGATGATGTACAGCAGATGTTTGGAAGCCAGCGCCTGCACAAACGCATAGGTCAGTGTGCCGTCGGCTTCTGTTGAGCGCCACATGAGGCCTTCCATGACACCGGCAATCCACATGGATGCGATGTAAAGCACAACCCCGATTGTGGCCATCCAGAAGTGGGCTTCAACCAGAGATTTGCTGAACATGCTTTCACGACCATAGAGTCGGGGAATCATGTAGTACAGGCTGCCGAAAGTAATCATGGCCACCCAGCCCAGCGCGCCGGAATGCACGTGAGCAACTGTCCACTCTGTATAGTGGGAAAGCGCATTGACAGTGCGAATGGACATCATGGAACCTTCAAAGGTTGCCATACCATAGAAAGACAGCGCGACGACCAGGAATTTGAGAATAGGATCGGTGCGCAGTTTATGCCAGGCGCCGGACATGGTCATGATCCCGTTGATCATGCCACCCCATGATGGTGCCAGCAGAATCAGAGAGAAGGCCATACCCAGGCTTTGAGTCCAGTCTGGCAGTGAGGTATACAGCAGGTGATGCGGACCCGCCCACATGTAGGTAAAAGCCAGCGCCCAGAAGTGGACAATGGAAAGCCGGTAGGAATAAATTGGCCGGTTAGCCTGCTTGGGCACAAAGTAATACATCATGCCCAGGAAGCTGGTAGTCAGGAAAAAGCCCACGGCATTGTGACCGTACCACCATTGCACCATGGCATCCTGCGCACCTGCGTATGCGGAGTAGGAATTGAACCAGCTGTATGGCAGTTCGATATTGTTGAAGATGTGCAGAATGGCAATGGTCAGAATGAAAGAACCATAGAACCAGTTCGCAACATAGATATGCTTCATCTTGCGTTTGGCGACTGTGCCAAAAAACACGATGGCGTATGCAACCCAGACCAGCGTGATCAGGATATCAATCGGCCATTCGAGCTCAGCATATTCCTTGCTGGTGGTGAAGCCGGCAGGCAAAGAAATAGCTGCGGCAACAATAACCAGCTGCCATCCCCAGAATGTGAAAGATGCCAGCGGTCCACAGAACAACCGTGTCTGACAGGTGCGTTGTACAACATAGTAGGATGTTGCAAACAACGCACTGCCGCCAAAGGCAAAAATCACGGCGTTTGTGTGCAGTGGCCGAAGACGTCCATAGCTTAGCCAGTCAACGAAGTTGAGTTGTGGCCACACGAGCTGCGCGGCGATAAATACGCCAACGCCCATGCCCACTATTCCCCATACAATGGTCATAATGGCAAATTGCCTTACGACCTTGTAATTGAAGTTCTCCGATTTTGCGGAGAGCGCATTCTGCGTACGCATAACTTTCCTCTAAAGAAAAAAAACCATACTTCCATCTTAAAGAGATCACAGGAAGGTGACTTGATAAATATCAAGCACTACTCAGACGTCTGTGAAACTTTCTGAAAACAAAGAAAAGTGAGGAATACGACGTCACGGAAAACAACACATTGCCTGTGAGTTGCCGGACGCTTCCCTAATTCGTCAGCTGCCCGAAGGATCGCTTGCGGAAGGACGCGATGCTGCTGGCGACGCATCCGACGCCGAGACTTTGTTTTCTACATCTTTGTCCAACAGGATGCTGCGGCCATTCTTATCGCTGTCTTCGAACTGACCTGCCATGACGGCCCAGTAAAGAACACCACCAATGACCATGACAAACAGGAACGCGAGAAACACAAGCAGAAAAAAGACGTCCATGGTGAGTTACACCGGATGTGAGCGCATTGCATCGGGGTGGGCGATGCCGGGGTTGTCAACGGAATAGCTGCGATAAAAATGCCAGGCGTAGCAGGCGACGGCGAGCGAAGAGATAAGCATGGTGATTGCGGCCAGCCAGGGCTGCACCCAGCCGATCATTGCCAGCGGAATCATAAGTAAATGCCAGGCGAGAGAACCGTAAAGACAACGGTACGCCACGGTGAGCGTCTGTTTGCGCAATTGCGCAAGCTGATGATCTGACAACGAAGGGACAGACAGAATAATGCCGCGCGCGGCAGCCTGAGCCGATGGCGCTGCCATGGCCATAGCACAGGGACAGCTCATGACGAATAGGGCTACAAGAACAGGGATAGCCTGCTGCGCGTCGATAAACCAATACCAGACCAATGCCGACAGAATGGAAAGCGCAATCTGCGTGAGAACAAAGTAAAGCCCGACCCTGTCTGCGATCAATGAAAGCTGTGCCGACTCCTGTTCCAGCAGACCTTCAGCTGTACTGCCCGCCGACTGTCGCGCAGACAGGGCCAGATACCTGGCCGTGAGCACAAAGGCGACAAACATGGAGATAGATTCGAAGTAGACTTCGCCAGACTGTCGAAAGGTTGCAATTGCACTGGGAATGAAGGCAACAATGATGCCCAGTCCGATAGGCCAGTTCATGGAGCGCTGATGCACGTCCTGCCCCTGAGACGAATATACGCCTTTCCAGATGGGCCACGCACAGTACAACAGCAGGGGAATGGTGAGCACCAGGCTGCACCAGTTGAGCACAACAACGGCTGTGTTCAATGTGTCAGCGGTTTCCGCTTCCAGATAGCCATGGCGCAGATAGCCCGGAAAAGCAAACATCATGACCTGCATCATGATCAGCCAGGCGAGCCCGAGGCGCGCAAGCATGTGCCGGCGCTGCTGACGCGCTTGCGGGCTGAGATTGTCCGGGACGAAAAAGATGGATTTCGGCTTCATACCGTCCGATCATAGTATTGATCGGACAAAGCCATATTGATCTATATCAAGCTAATGCCATCGAATGCGTCAGACGGGATTAAATACCCCCTGCGAGAGATACCGGTCGCCGCGATCACATACGATAAACACGATGGTGGCATTGTTCACATTCTCTGCCGTCCGCAGTGCCGCAACCAGCGCTCCGGCAGAGGAAATACCGCCGAAAATACCTTCACTCGCTGCCAGGTGTCGCGCCATATCTTCTGCTTCCTGCTGGGATATCAGCTCGAACTGATCAACCCCGGCCGGATTGTAAATAGCCGGTTGATACTCTTCCGACCATTTCCGGATCCCCGGAATGGACGCACCGGGTGCGGGCTGTGCGCCGATGATCTGGATCTTGTCGTTGCGCGATTTCAGATAGGAGCCAACACCCATGATGGTGCCAGTGGTACCCATAGCGCTGACAAAGTGTGTAATTTGCCCCTGGGTCTGCTCCCACAATTCCGGTCCTGTGCCCTCTATGTGGGCCCTGGGGTTGTCGGCATTGGCGAACTGATCAAGTACCTTGCCCTTGCCTTCGGCCTGCATGCTCATTGCCAGATCTCGGGCATATTCCATACCACCCTTGTCCGCTGGTGTCAGAATGAGCTGTGCGCCATAGGCATTCATTGAGGCCCGGCGTTCCACCGAGAGGTTATCGGGCATGATCAGAATCATCTTGTAGCCTCGAATGGCGGCCGCCATCGCCAGCGCAATGCCGGTGTTGCCGCTGGTGGCCTCTATCAGCGTATCACCTGGTTTGATTTCTCCGCGTTCTTCAGCGTGGCGGATCATGGACGCGGCAGGCCGGTCCTTGACTGAGCCGGCGGGATTGTTGCCTTCCAGCTTTGCCAGAATGACGTTGCCTCGCGCTTCGCCCAGGTGCTCGGGAACGCGCTGCAAACGAACCAGAGGCGTTTTGCCGATTGTGTCTTCGATAGTAGGATACGTAATGGTCATAGTTATTCGATTTACCAGGTGTGTGCCCGCCTGAAATCGCACAGGAGTGGCAGCTGATGAGGTCCGCAGAGGAATCAGGGGCATTTTACGCTGTAAGCTTTACGTCAGACGCCGCTCCGATTCGGTCAGTTCAATCATAGCATTCCTGCTGACATTCCGCGGGATTCTCCCCCTTGCAGGACATGGGCTTTTGCCAGTGCTTTTACGGGCCCGCACTTAAACGTGCCCGAATGCTGGTGCTATTGCGCGGGATTGGAATCTTGCATTTTGATTGCGGAATGGGTTTTGTCAGCGGAGTTCGCCTCTGCGTTTGATTTATCGCCCGTTTCGCTGCGGGGTCGTGGACGGATCAGTATGGGCATGGCGGGCGCCACCCTTTCCTCAGCGCCTGAATATCGCGCTGATTGCTGGGCTGGATGCCGGCGACCCGACGTTCTTGCGGTCGATGTCCCTGTAGCAGATGCGCCCGAGCCCAGGTCAATGGAATCGACGGACGGGGACTTCGGGGCGGTGACATCACGATGCCGGCCTGACACAGGCTGACGGGTCGCACTCAGACTTAACGCCGAAATATCGCTGCCCGCAGTGACGCCCTGCTGTCGCAGCTTCTCCAATCTCTTCGGTCCGAAGCCCGGGATGCGTTTCCCGAAGTCATCTACAGATATAAATGGCCTCTGCTGACGCGCTGACAGAATGCGGTCAGCCGTCTTGTGCCCGATACCTTTGATGGAACGCAATTGGGCTTTAGTGGCATTGTTCAGATCCAGGCCGTGTGTCGATTTGCAAAACGCAAGAAACAGGATCAGGGCAAAGAAGACGCGAACTGCAAATGATGTAGAGAGAGAAACGTTGCTGCGCATAACGGAAACACCAATGATAAAGCGAAATCATTAGTGTGCCCAAAGAACACTTTCTGTTGCGCGGCATGAAGACAGCCGGATCCACCGGGAAATGCCGTAAATCAGTCAGCCTTTTGCGGACGAAGCGTACGGATATAGCGGGAGACACCCTGCTCTACATCCAGCATGCCAGTAGTGAAACCGGCGGCACGCAATTGCGTGGTATCTGCCTGGGTAAAGCTCTGATAGCGCCCTTTCAGATCGTCAGGGAAAGGAATATAACGAATCAGGCCTTCTTGTACCAGCGCTTCCAGTGGCAGACGCGGCTCATTGCGCTCTTCCCTGAGGGTATTGACGACGGCGCAGGCGATATCGTTGAAAGGCTGCGCACGGCCGGTGCCACAATTGAAAATGCCCGATTGTTCCGGGTGGTCAAGGAAAAAGAGATTGACTGCAACCACATCATCCACGGAAATAAAGTCGCGACGCTGGCCGCCGTCTTCATAGCCGTCCCAGCCACCAAAAAGCCGAACATGGCCTTCTGAAAGAAACTGGTTCATATTGTGGAAGGCAACCGAGGCCATGCGACCTTTATGCTGTTCATTGGGACCGTAGACATTGAAATAACGCAGACCCACAACCTGGGCGGTACGATGCGCAAAGCGTTCACGAACCACCTGATCGAATAGAAACTTGGAGTAGCCGTACACATTCAGCGGCTTTTCATTTTCCAGCGCTTCGATATAGTTGGGCCCTGCGCCATAGACGGCAGCCGAAGACGCATAGATGAACGGTATGCTGCGCGCCTGGCAGAAATTGAAGAGTTCGAGCGTGACGCGGTAATTGTTGTCCATCATATAGCGGCCGTTACGCTCGGTCGTATCCGAGCAGGCACCCTGATGGAGGATTGCAGTGACGGGACCGAACTGGCCGCTGTTGATGCGGGCACGAAATTCGTCTTTGTCCATATAATCGGCGATCGTGCCCGAACGCAAATTGACAAACTTGTCTCCGTCGGTCAGATCATCGACGGCGAGAATGTCAGTGATGCCCCTTTTGTTCAGACCGCGGACAAGATTGCTGCCGATGAAGCCTGCTGCTCCGGTTACGATGATCATGTCAGCTCCTCTGCACTTACAATGGATGTTCCCAGTTTACCTACTACTATACCACCGGCCTTGTTCGCCCACTCAACCGATTCATGCCAGTCCATGCCGGCAGCACGAGTGACCGCCATGGTTGCCAGGACAGTATCCCCGGCACCTGACACATCAAAGACCTCATGCGCTGCCGCATCCACGTGAAATCGACCTGCGTCGGTATATAACGTCATACCCTGCTCGGATCGCGTGATCAGCAGGGCTTCAAGCTGCAGTTGCTCACGCAGTCGCTGAGCAGACTCCGTAAGTTCCTCTTCTGTTTTCCATTTTCCAACCGCCTGCTGCATTTCAACTCGGTTTGGCGAAATCAGACTGGCTCCAATGTAGCGGTGATATTCATCGCCTTTGGGGTCTACCAACACAGAGAGGTTGCGCTCGCGCGCCAGTCTGATCAGCGGCTCGCAATACTTGAGTACCCCTTTCGCATAATCGGACAGAACAACAATATCGTGCTGATCCAGCAACTGACTGTATTGCTGTTCCAGATTCTGCAGTGTCTGCTCATCTGGAAGGTAGTCAAAGTCTATGCGCAACAATTGTTGCTGACGTCCCAATACGCGCATTTTGAGCGTGGTGTGCATGGCAGGATCAGGCAACAAATGCGTATCAATACCTGCCTCTTGTGCAAGTGTCGCAATTTGCTGACCGGCTTCATCGTTGCCAACGATGCCCAGCAGCGTGACCTGGCCGCCAAGGGCCAGAATATTGCGGGCCACGTTGGCACCGCCCCCTAGTCGGTCTTCTCGTTTTGCGA
>JBEBTQ010000076.1:0-11170 GCA_040393685.1 Advenella kashmirensis
CTATTCTCATTTAGGTCTATTGCTAGACAGATTCGCGGTATCTGCAACAGTCCGCCAGTCTGCTGTTTCACCATGTTGTGGCTTCACCCCAAAGAATCATCAGTTTTCTTAGCCAGCCTGCTGCTGTGCGCCAGCCTTACAGGCTGCAGTCAGACCGGGGCGCTCAAGCCACAAGCCACCACATCAACGCAACTGAGCATCGGCGCGTCGCAAACACCTGACTCTCTGCCGACTTCCCTCTCTGCCATCTATCGGGTAAGTCCGTCAACGCCCGGTTCACTCGCGCCACTCTCATTTGACGAACTGATAGGCGAACTTGCGAATGCCGATGTCATCCTCCTCGGAGAAAAGCATGACGAGCGCCGCCATCATCAGGCACAGCTGGCGATTCTGCAGACCCTCCATCAGCACAGACAGATCGGCAGCGTGGTGCTTGAGATGCTCCCATCATCATCGCAACAGGCGTTCCACCAAGGACAGTTGAATCTTCAGACACGGCTGTCGCAATCATCCTCCGTCTCTTCATCGGACATCAAAGACACACTGCACTGGTCAGAGAAATGGGAGTGGCAGCAGTACGCGCCGCTGATTACCTGGCTATTGCGAAATCACATTCCGATGTATGGCGCCAATCTGAATGACGATGAACTTGCCGTCATTGCCCGGGGCGCCCAGCCTCTACGGGGAAATGTCTCCATACAGCCGCAAGTGCGCAGCAGGATTGCCGATCTGGTACGCAACCATCATGTGAGTTCCGATGCGCAACTTGATGCCATGGTAACGGCACAGCAGTTTCGCGACCGGCGCATGGCAGAGTCCCTGGTGAAGAACGCCAAACCCGCCGTTCTTCTGGCCGGCAACGTGCATACAGACGGCGCGATCGGCGTGCCACTGCACCTTCAGGATTATGGTCAGCATCATGTCGCCTCGGTGATGCTGCTACGTTCACCTCAAGAGGTCAATACCGCAAGCGCGGATTATTTTTTGATTATTCGGTAGTACATTGTGCGCAAAATTGCATTTGTGATGATGCTTTACGCATCTGCAGGGTTTGCTATGAACAAAACACAGACAGACGATTACGCATGGCTCTCTGATCTGTCGGGCCATCGAGAAGAAATTACGCGGGTTCTGGAAGACGAGAATCGACGTGTGGAAGAGTATCTCACCGGCGAACAGGAGCTGGGCAGGACGCTCGAATCAGAAATCGGTACGCGTTACAAGAAAGCGGATCGTGAAAAAGACTGGCTGGTGGGTGGTGTCAAATATCGTCAGGTCTCTTCAGGGAAATCTCTGAAGCTGGAGCGTTTTGATACTGCAGGCAGCAACTGGGTCACCGTTATTGACGCCGCGGCGCGTGCGCAGGCAAATGCGACAGGCTTCTATCAAATGCGCACGCCCGTTATCAGTCCCGACAATCGCTATGCATTGCTGCTCGAGGATCGCACTGGCGCGGAAACCAGCGAGATGACAGTATGGGATATTGCCGCCGCGCGCGAAACGGACAAACCCGTTGCGCAGGTAGTTGGTGATCCTGTCTGGTCACCTGATTCTCAGCGGATCTACTATGTGACGGGTGATAAGAATCACCCAACATCACAACTGAAAAAGCATACGCTTGCGGATGTTGGCGCAGGCAGCGCAACGAACGACGAGCTTGTTTTTGATGGCGCAAAACAGGCAGAAGAACTGGCGATAGAGGCCTCATCTTCCGGTGCCTATCTGATCCTGAACGTGACGAATGCAAATGGCACTGAACAAAGACTGTTGGATTTGAGCAAGCCGGCGACGACGGTCTTTACACCGCAAGGTCTGCAGGCGAGTGCTGACAATCTGCTTGATCATGCCGATGATGGTTTTTATCTGCGATCCAATCAGGATGGAGGCTACGCTCTGTATTTTTCGAAAGAGGCGACAGGTCCGTGGAAGAAAATCCATACACCTGCAGACAAAAGCGAATTTGAAAGTTTTCTGGTCCTGCGTGACTGGGTTATCGTGAAAGAGCGTGACAACGGTCTTTCCGCAATTCGTTACTGGCACAAGTCATCGCCCGATAAAGTCAGAACCATACCTTTCCCTGACCACAATTACATGGTCTGGGTGCGGGCAGGCAGTCACGATGGCGTACTGGCTTTGGGCTACACATCGCCCACCGTCCCTCAATCCCGCATTGCCTATCATCTGGGCAGACAGGAGTGGCTCAATATCTGGCCGACTGATCGCGAAGACTATCAGACCGAATACTTTTCTGTTCCGGCGCGCGATGGGGTGAAAGTGCCCGTTACGCTGGTTTATCGAAAATTCTCCGGAAAACCCACGCAGGCACCTTTGCTGATTACCGGCTATGGTGCTTATGGCGTGAGCCTGGCGCCTGTCTATGGCACTTCATATAAAAGTCTGCTGGACAGGGGCTTCGTGTATGCGATTGCGCACGTTCGCGGTGGCGGCGAACTTGGCTCCGCCTGGCATGAACAGGGCAAGGGTCGAAACAAGAAAAACGGGATCAATGATTTTGTTGATGTCACCCGCTATCTGCAAAAGCGTTTCCATGCACAGGGACGGACCTATGCCATGGGAGAAAGCGCAGGCGGACTGCTGGTTGCAGCAAGCATGATACAGGAGCCCGAGCTGTTCTCTGCCGTGGTATTGCATGTGCCATTTCTGGATGTTGCCGGTGCGATGACCAAAGAAACAACGCTGACCGGTGAGCAGGAGCGCGCCGAATGGGGTCGTGCGAACAACGCGGAAGATATGGATTACATCCGTTCTTATAGCCCGTATCAGACCTTGAAACCCTTGTGCTATCCGTCCGTACTGACCATTGCTGCCTTTAACGATGCCAGAACACCTTATTGGGAAAGCCTGAAGTTCATGAAGAAACTGGGTGATGTCAATTGCAATAAAGACAAAGCCTTCCTGTTTACCGAGATGACAGCTGGACACGCAGGCGCTGCCGGCAGGGTCAGCCGTAACGTGCTGTCTTACCGATATATCCTCAAACAGGATCAGCTGAACCGCGACAAGGCTCGGCAGAAATCAGGTCAATGAAACACGACTATCACGAACGTATTATGAGTAAGAAAATACTTTCACTTGTGATGGCGGGGCTGGGTGCCGCCGGCCCCCTGGGCACTGCCATTGCTCAGGGAGGGGCGGATGCCCTGGACCTGGACAGTGTGCAGATTTCAGGTCAGGTCGCACCGCCGCAGCGGCGTGCCTTCAATACCCCCGGTGCTGTCAGCACGCTGGGTGACAACAAAAAGTTTGACTCTCTGGACAGTGTGGTACGTGCCCAGCCGGGTACCTACTCCAACATTGACCCGACGCAGGGAACCGTCAATATCAATATTCGTGGTCTTAGCGGCTTCGGGCGTGTCAACACCATGATAGATGGTGTTCCTCAAACGTTCTACGGTACTTCTGCGAATTCCGCAAGTCGCTATCATGCCGAAGACGGCGGCGGTTATGGACCCAGCAGCCAGTTCGGCACGATGATAGACCAGAATTTTCTGGCGGGCATTGATATTTCACGTGGCTATGCGCGTGGCGCAGCGGGTGTCAATGGTCTTGCCGGATCAGCCAACCTGCGCACCATCGGCGTTGATGACGTGGTGCAGGAGGGGCATACATTTGGCGCGCTCTCCAAACTCTCATCTGCCAGCAATGGCATGGGTCGTAGCGGCATGCTGACACTGGGTGCGAAGCGCCATTTTGAAAACGGCGGTTCCATTGGCGCGATCGCCGGTATGAGCGGCAGTCGCATGAATGCCAACTATAAAGATGGCAACGGGCAGGAATATAACAAAAATGATTTTGCCAAAAGACTGGATCAGCGGCCCCGCTCCTGGCTTGGCAAAATTGAATACAGTCCCAATGAAGCCAATCGGTTCCTGGTTTCCGGCTCCGGCTACACGAACAATGTGGGCGGGCGCGAAACCCGGCGCGACAGCTACAGCCTGAATTATTTCTTCAATCCGTCTTCGCCATGGATCAATCTGGGCTTTGTGGCGGCTTCAACGCGCAGTCAGCAACACTTCAATGACGATGCCAGCATCTGGCTGCTGACCGATGCACAAACCACGAATGATGCAAGCTATCTGAATCTGTACAACACCAGTTATTTTGATCTGGGCGATGTCGGCGTCACCACGCAGTATGGAGCAAGTCATCTGCATAATGTGTATGAGAAGCGGGCGAAGGCGGTAGACCTGGACAATTACCAGTACACGGCGTTTTCGCCTACCGGTAAACAGGACATCACAAGTGTGTATCTGGACACTACCCTGACGCGGGGGATCTATTCTCTGGATACCAACCTGACGTACACGCATGGCGTGGTCCGCGGTTTCAAACCCGCCTGCGACAACGCGCAAAGCAGTGCCTTGTGCTTTCCGTCCTACGCTGCGCATATGAAACTGACCAGCCGGGCGTTGAATTTTTCAACGATGTTCTCAGCCGACCTGAGCGACTGGTTCAAACCGTTCATCAGCTTCTCGCGCAACACGCGCATTCCCAATACACAGGAAGTCTTCTTCAACAATGAAGGCGGCGGTTCCATGAATCCCTTCCTGAAACCGGAAGAAGCCAAAACCTGGCAGCTCGGTTTCAACACCTCACGTCAAGGAGTCTTCAAGGAAGACGATTACCTTGGCATCAAACTGCTTGGCTATCGCACCAATTACAGTCGTTATATTCACAGCCAGTCATTCTTTCTGCTGAGCCACGGAGGACTGACGAACGATATCAATGACGATATTGATGGCGGCTTTCATGCGCAGATTTACACCAACGCGGTCAAACCCGTGCATCACAGTGGTGTGGAACTTAATCTGAACTATGACGCAGGCGGATTCTTTGCCGATCTGTCGTACAGCTATCAGAAAACGCCGCTGCCTGTGAATGCCACCGGCAAGACCGGCGTGGGATTTGGCACCGTGGGCGTTACCGAACTTCCTCGTCACTATGCCAATCTGACGCTTGGCGGACGTTTCCTGAATCAGTCCCTGGTGCTGGGTACCACATTCAAATATACCGGTAAGGCCAAACGCATGCTTCCGATTGGAGAGAATCTGGAAGATCAGGATGAACTGCAGGATCTGCCGAAAATTCCACTTGTGATTGACCTGTTCGCTACCTATCAGCTCAACAAGAATGTGCTGCTTAAAGCCAGCATTCAGAACGCAACCAATCGCAATTACGTGGATGCGCTCAATTCTTTGAACTCGACCCTTTCCCAGGCAGGAGAGGACTACACCTATCGTTACAGTAATACCGCCAGAGGACGCACGTACTTTGTCGGTGCAGAAATCCGTTATTGATTCAGGAGAATGCAGAAATGAAGAAAGTCCCCGCGGTACTGATTGCCACCCTTGTCGGGCTGGCAGGTTGTTCGTCCAGCGGAACATCATTCAAGGCGGAAGAGGAAAAGCAGGTTAATACCGCTACCGCAAAGCCTGCTCAGGGCGACAAAGCTGAGGCGAAGGCTGACAAGGCTGAGACCAAGGCAGACAAGACAGACAAGGCAGACAAGGCAGACAAGGCAGACAAGGCAGACAAGGCAGACAAGGCCGGCTCATCTTCTGAAGCCGGCGCAAACGAGCCCGCAAGTCCTGCCCAACCGGCACAACCAGAGAAACCCGCTGAGTCAGCCCAGCCCGAGCAACCGGCACAACCTACACAGCCTGAACAACCCGCTCAACCAGAGCAGCCTGCCCAACCCGAAGAGCCCGCAGCCCCTGTACAGCCAGCACATCCAGAGGAACCGTTGCCGATAGAAAGCCCGTCTGTACCAGATGAGTCCACGTCTGCGCCGGAACCGAAACCACAGAGCCTGCCTTTGGAAGACCGCAAGCTGCAGGTCGTTCCATCTTCTGAAGGGGGCGAGGCATTCCGTCCTGTTAAAGATGACAGCACCGGCCTGGCCCAGTATATGAGCGGTCCGGTCCATTACAACCTGAGTGCCACCACTTTCGACAATATTCCTCTCAGTGGGCGCTCCGAGCCGCCAGGTCTGTTCTCAACAGGGGAAACCATTGATCCCTCAGCGGTACGTCATCTGGTCCTGACCGGCGACGATGGTACGGTGCTGGGTCGATTCCAGTTTATCAACCAGAATTTTTCCAGCTACGGTAATTTCATGGCAACGTTCAATGCGGTACCTGGTTTAGACGACCCCGAGGACATTACACCCGAAGCATTGGCGTTTTATGTAGCTCAACCCACAACCATTGAACAGTTCAACAAGCAAAGCGGCACGGCAACCTATCGTGGCAAGGTTTTGGGCTACCAGGACGGGCCCAATAGCCCGACGTCTCATCAGGAAGCGATGGCCAATGTAGAGTTCAATGTGGACTTTGCTCAGAAAACCATCAGTGGACGCATTGCCGGGAATGATCGTTTTGACGGTCTGGCCAAGTACAACTGGCGATATACCGATGATGAGGACCAGCCCACTGCTCGCGGTGAAGCACTGTCCCATGTTGATCTGAATCTCAAACCTACGCCGATTCTGCAATTGAGCAATGGTACGGTAGGCTTTGGTGTACATCCCGACGATACTGCGTTGAATGATCCGCGTGCTTTGATTGGAACGGTCACTGTCATGGACGGTGAAAACGAACAGGAACTCACCAATTATGGTGGCGTTTTCGCCGGTCCGGATGCACAGGAAGTCGTCGGACAGATCGGCGGTGGTGAAGAACGACTGATCTTTGGTGCGACGCGCGGCGAATAAGTCGTCATCAATCGCAAACAAAAAAACGCTATCTGACAGTCAACGAACCGGCATCCCTTGGGGTGCCGGTTATCAATGGGAGAGGGAATGGTTCCACTCTTTTTACGACAACTCCTGATCTTTTTATTCAGTTTTTTTCTTAGCGGTGCCGTGGGTTATGCCCAAAGCGGATCTGCAGACACTGTTTCGCGTACAGAAACCGCAATTGAGCAGACAGCGCCAGCTGCCGCTGCGACGCTGACCGCGGCGAATTCGACACTGACACAGACACCGACGCCAACCACCGCGGAAGCAGGACGTGATCTGTCACCTTTAGCACTGTTCAAGGCAGCACAACCGCCCGTACAGCTTATTGTTCTGATCTTGCTGGCGTGCTCCGTACTCACGTGGACAATTTTTCTGGTCAAAAGCGTGCAGTTTCATCACGCATTGCGCCACGTACGCAAGGAGCAGCGTGCGCTGAAACCTTTGCCTTCACTGGCTGAGTGTCGCAGGGTCATCCGACAGTGGCACCAGCGTCATGTTGCCGCGCGCCTGCTGCAGGAGATCGACGATGAAGTGCATCTATCCTGCCATTTCATAGACTCCGACTTGAAAGGACGCATCGAATACCGGCTTGAGCGCAAAATGGCCGAATTGGTGCAAGGCTTGCGCTTCGGGATTGCGCCCCTTGCGACCATTGGCTCGGTAACGCCATTTGTTGGTCTGCTTGGAACCGTCTGGGGCATCATGCACAGTTTTATCGGCATCGCCAATGCGAAAACCGTGAGTCTTGCCGTCGTCGCGCCTGGTATTGCCGAAGCCCTCTTTGCCACAGCGGTTGGGCTGCTTGCTGCCATTCCTGCTGTGATTCTGTATAACCTGTTTTTACGGCGTCTTGGCGCCTACCAGCATCTGGTTGGCAATGTCGCGGCGCTGCTTTTCCTGCAGGTTCGGCGTGGTGTTTGCGTCAACCATTCCCTACTGGAAAAAGACGAGGGCGCTGGCGTGAGCGCACTGGCGGAGAGCTGAATCCATGGCAATGACCCCCTCTGCCGGCGAAGATACCGAGCTGAGCGAAATCAACGTTACGCCCTTTATTGACGTCATGCTGGTTCTGCTGATCATTTTTATGGTCGTGGTTCCAGTGGCTACGGTGTCCGTCTCGATTGAATTGCCTGTCGCACAGGAAAAAGTATCGCCGAGTCAGGAAAAGCCGGTCATGCTGTCACTCAATCGAGAGCATGAACTCTTTATGGATGCTGACCCCGTCAGCATGACGGAGCTGCCTTCGGCCCTGGAAGTGCGCACTAACGGTAATCGCGAAACTGTAGTATTCCTGCAGATCGATAAAGAAGTGCCCTATGACATGGTCATGCAAATGATGAATCTGCTGCGCCAGGCCGGTTATCTGAAGATTGGTCTGGTGGGATTGCAGGATCAGGATGGCGCTCATGGTCAATGAGTTTGCCGACGGCGAGACGCGTGTCGAGACGCGCGGCGAGGCACTGCGCTGGCTGCTGGGACTATTGCTGGCCCTGGTTTTGCATGGCGTTGTCCTGTCTTTCTGGATGCGCAGGCATTCGCCTCCTGTTTTGCAGATGGCCGCGCCGGCAGTCATGCTGCAGTTCTCTGAAAATACGCAGTCAATCCGTATACAGCTTGATCTGCCGCTAGGGCCGCCACAAGTGGTGACGCCCGAAAGTCAACAGGTGCAGACTGAGGTAGCGGAGAGCGATCATGCCGCGCAGCAACCGAAAGTGGATGAGGCTCCACTGGCCCCGGACCCCAAATTGGTAGTGGCAAAGAACGCTGCGGCCGAATCGAACAAAATCAGTGACAGTTCACATGCTGAGGAAACGGTGCGAGAGGCCGTTCGTCAGCCCACAAAACATGTCAAACCGATAAAGCCGCGCAAGCTGATCAAACCTGTGGCGCCGCAGAAAACCACGAGGCCCACAGAGTCTGAGCGTAATCCTTCTGAAGTCGCGTCGCATGCGTCGGCTGCCAGTACCAGTGCGCCTCAGCCAGGACAGGATTCGCAGATATCAGCAGCATACGACAGTCAGAGTCGCGACCGTGGTCAACAGGATAACTGGCAGGCAAGGGTGAACGCCTATCTGGCGCGCAATCAGGGCTATCCGCCGCAGGCGCTGGCAGCGCATCTGGAAGGCCGGGTACTGACAACAGTAACGATCGACCGGCAAGGAAATGTCCTGTCGGTAATCTTAAGAAAAAGCAGTGGTCACGGGGTGCTGGACCAGCACGCTCTGACAGCGATCGCACGCAAGTCTCCTTTGCCTGCACCGCCTGCGGACATTATTCAGGGACGCAGTCAGCTGAATCTGAATATTCCGGTGGAGTATGACGTCCGAAAATATCGGATGCGCTCGCCAGGATGAGTGACGTGATAGCGTGTCGGCGCTTTTCGATATTTCAAATTTGATTTTTTCAGTTCTCTCTTTTTAATTTCTGTTCGTTTCGCGTCGTTTTATTCCATATGAAATACCGCTGCAGCGTTCCTGTATTTTTCTCTGTTCTATTGTTGTCTGTGGTCAATGCCCAGGATGTCGTGTCGGGCAATACATCTGTGATTTCTGAACATGAGCCGACAAAGACAAGTGAAATCATTCAGGCTGAACAGAATACAGCACCGTTGCCGCAACAGACGTTTGAAGTCAAAAGCGAGATGACTGCTCCTCGTGTCCTGTCGGAAGAGAAGGGCGCCAACGGTCATGCTCATGAAGAAGGGCATGTCAAACTTGATGTCAAATCCCTGGCTGCCTATCCGTCGCTCCTTTTCAAGGTTTTGCTGCAGGCAGTAAGTGCGGGCAACAGTGAGGTGGTGGCGCAGGTACTGCCGTATTACGAGCGGCAGAGTCAGACGGATCCACGCCTGATTCAATGGGCTCGTGCTTTGGTTGCGAGTCGCGAACGAAATTTCGTCGAATCGGTCCGGTTATATCGCGAGATTGTTGCGCGTGAGCCGCAGAACCTTGCCGCGCGACTGCAAATGGCCATAGTGCTCTACCAGAATTATGAGAATGAAGCCGCACTGGACCAGTTTGATCGTGTTCGTGCCATGCCTTTGTCAGAAAACGTGAAAGCTGCTGTCGACATGTTCATTGACGCCATACACAAGCGCAATCAATGGCGCATCAGCGGCGGAGTGTCTTACATTCGTGATAATAATGTCAATAATGCGCCCAAATCCGGTACCCGGCTTTATGGCTTTCGCGCATGGGAGCCGGAGTCTGCACGTGGTCTGCAATACCGTCTGCATGTGGAACGCCGCATTCCCCTGCAGGACGGCCGTTATACAAAACTGACGCTGGGAACCGGCGGGAAGCAGTTTTTTTCGAACCGCAAGCACAGCGAACTGAGCAGTACGCTGGGCGTCGCTCTCGGTTTGCAGACGGGCAGATACGATGTCAGCATCGGACCATTCTTCGAGAGGAAATGGTATGCGGGTGGTCGGGACGATAGCGATGCGCTCAAGCGATACTCAAAAACGCTGGGATTGGGCCTGGAAGCGAGCTACTGGTTCAGGCCGCAATGGCAATGGTCTGCTGTCCTGCAATGGGGGCGCGAGCGCTATGACCGATATGGATATATGGATGGCAACACCCTCATGCTGTCCAATACCCTTTTCTATATTCGGAACGCCAGTCAGTATTGGCAGCTGGGCGTCGATTATTACAGGAAAGGTGCGCATGATCCAGGGCAGGCGTATACGCTCAAGAGTGTGCGTGCAGGCTGGAACCAGGACTGGCCCTGGGGGATGTCAACGGCGCTGCAGATCAGTTACGGACAGCGCAAGTACAAGGGATACCGGCTCTTTCTGGCCGAGAAACAGAAAAACCACGAGCGCGCCGTCAGTCTGTCACTCTGGCATCGCGGGCTTCACCTTGCCGGTTTCACTCCCCGCCTCACGTATCAGTATCAATCGGTGCGCAGTAATCACGCTTTCTACGAGTTCGCCAAGCCGCGGATTTTTCTGGAGCTGAGCAGACGGTTTTAGCGGGAAGCGGGGAGGGATACTAAGCAGGGCGTTGGAGGGGCGCGGCGCCAGGACGCGGCTGGGCTTAAAACCAGGAGGCGGAGGGACGCTGTGCCTGCAAGTGTCTGGGAGAGGCACCTTCTTGCTTACGAACCCGGCAAACCGTGAAGTCGCGCGTCAGACAAGGTTACAATCGTTTTTTTGCAAAACCGGTGCAACGTTGGCGTGATTTTGAATAATCCCTTGCCAGCGCTGGTTTTGTCTGTCAATACCGAAATACTGCAAATCACCCCTAAAAAACGCCCGGTACAACCGCCGGGCTGCGGAAATACGTCGGTGGTGGCTGCATAAGTGCTTGTTATCTAAGGAAATTCAATGGCTCTTCAATGTGGGATTGTCGGACTGCCCAACGTGGGCAAATCCACGCTCTTTAACGCCCTGACCAAAGCGGGCATTGC